>NZ_RZTA01000009.1:0-97903 GCF_004023115.1 Mesorhizobium sp. M6A.T.Cr.TU.017.01.1.1 | reverse complement strand
CCCGCAATGTCGCCACCGCGCACCAGCTATCACGAAAAATCCGCGCCGGCTCGGTCTGGGTGAACACCTACCACGCCATCGATCCGGCCGTGCCGTTCGGCGGCTACAAGATGAGCGGCTACGGCCGCGAGGGCGGCGTCGAGCACCTCGACGAGTATCTCAACACCAAGGGCGTGTTCATCAAGATCGACTGAACAGTCCGCCGAATAGGCCCTGAAACGAAAAACCCGCCTCGGCGGCGGGTCATCGGTGCGAATCAGCATTACAGCTAAATTAGTAGCATGACTGCAGGAACAAAGCAAGAACAAAACATGCGGGGATCAAGCGTGCATCGCGCGCTTGATCCCTTGAGGCGGGGTTAGATGACGAACAGCCAGTTGGCGAGGAGCATCACCACGACGCCGGCGATCAGCGTCAGGTAGGGTAGGATGCCCGCCTTTCTGACGGCGAGATCGGACGACGTCATGCCGAGATCAGCCAGCATGTGGTCGGGGAATTTGCCCTTGTCCTGGACGTAATGCCGGAAGCAGAACACTGGGATGATGAGGGCAGCCGTGATCAGCCCTGCCCACAGCGCCATCGGGTTCCAGATCTTTGCACCGGCGCCCATGAAGATCATGTTGACATAGGCAAGGACGGCGCCGAGGCCAAGCAGCCAGCTCGGTGCCCTCCACGGTCGCGCGATATGGCCGTTGTCGATGCGGTGGATCCATCCGGCATTGAGGTTGAGGAAGTTGAAGATGATGTATCCGCAATTCGACACGGCGAGGATGAAGAAGAAGCTGGTTGCGTCGGCCGAAGCGATGGCCAGCACGAACAGATTGAAGATCAGGTCGGTCCACATCGCCCGGGTTGGGGCGCCATGCTCGTTGACGTGGCTGAGATAGCGCGGCAGCCAGCCATCGACCGAGCCCTGGTAGAGCGTGCGCGAGGAACCGGCCATCGCCGTCATGATGCACAGCACCAGCGCCAGGATCATCAGCATCACCAGCAGGCTATGGATGAGCTGTCCGCCGCCGACCATGCCGGCCAAGGCATCGGCAACACCGGAGCCATCGACGATCGGGGTCGCCAGCATGCCGTTCAAGCCGAGCACGCCCTGGAAGGTGAACGGCACCAGGATGAACAGCAGCATGCACAGCAGGCCGGAATAGAAGATCGCCTTGAAGGTGTCGGTGCCGGGATTCTTGAACTCGGACGTGTAGCAGACGGCTGTCTCGAAACCGTAGGTCGACCAGGCGGCGATGAACATGCCGCCGAGAACGAGCGTCCAGCCAGCGATGTTCCACGCCCCGGGCTCCGGCGCGTAAGCGGCCGCCAGCGGCACCAGTGGCGAAAAATTCGCCCAGTCGATCTGGCCGGTGACGATCGGCACGACGCCGACGATCAGCATCGGGATGATGACGAACAGGCCGATGTATTTCTGCACGTTGGCCGTGCCCAGGATGCCGCGATGCTGGATGGAGAAGATGATCAGCATCAGCACCGCGCCGATGAAGAAGGTGGCGTTGAAGGTGAAGGAAACCGGACCCAGCGTGTGACCGTAGAGCGTCCAGTTGCGGATCGCCGGTGTGGCGGCCGCGGTCACCGCCGCGATGGCGTCGGCGGCACTCGTTCCGGCATTAGCCGCGATATAGGCAAGGACTTCCGGCGAGGTGTCGGTAAACAGCGGCACCGGCGCCAGCGCGTTGAGGATGTAGGCGGCAGCGATCGAGCAGCCGAGCGACAGCACCGGCGACCAGGCGAACCAGTTGCACCACACCGAAAGCGGCGCGATGAATTTGGAATAACGCAGCCAGGCGGTGGCGCCATAGATCGAGGCGCCGCCGGACTTGTTCGGAAACAGGCCGGCGATTTCCGCATAGGTGAACGATTGCAGGAAGCCCATGATCATGGACACGGTCCAGATTAGGAAGGCCAGCTTCCCGGTCGTGCCGGCAATGCCGCCGATCGAAAACAGCACAAGGGCGGGAACGCCGCTTGCCACCCAGAAGGCACCGCGCCAATCGATGTTCCGGTGCAACTTCCCTTCGGCAGCCGGCACCAAGGCAGAGACTATCGTGCTCATTTACGTGAATTCCCCATTTTTGATGTTCCCCATCGGCGACGGCCGACACCTCGCGATGCGTCACCGACGCACGCGTTGAACGACCTCAGGCGTTTTCCGCTCAGTAGTATTTTTTTCTTGGCAGTGAAGATTGATCGGTCACGCTTTCACGTCAAGCGTTTTGTGAAACTGTGCACATCGCAGATGTGGAACACGCAAGCTTCTCGGCATGCTGCACGACGGTGCGGCCTTTCCTTCTCCCCCTTGTGGGAGAAGGTGGCCGAGCGAAGCTCGGTCAAGATGAGGGGTGTTCCAGCTTGGCACCGATAGCGCTCTGGCCAACACCCCTCTTCCGTCTCGGCGCTGCGCGCCGATCCACCTTCTCCCACAGGGGGAGAAGGCAAGGGGTGCTGCCGTCAGGAACGCGGTCTGATCTTTTGTGGGTCGTAATGGGCGAAGGCGACGACCCGCGCCGGCAGCCGCTTGCTGTGGCCGTCGAGCTTGCCGATCTCGACCCCGGTGCCGATGGCGGCATGGGTGACATCGAGCCTGGCCAGCGCGATGTTCTTGTTCAGCACCGGCGAACGCGTGCTCGAGGTGACCTCGCCGATCCGGGCGCGGCCGACATGGACGCAATCGCCATGGCCGACCGCGACATTGGCGTCGATGTCGAGGCCGACCAGCTTCTTCTGCGGGTTTTCCTTGCGCCGGATCAGCGCCTCGCGGCCGATGAAATCGTCGGCCTTGGTCTTCAGCGGCACGGTGAAGCCGATGCCGGCCTCGAACGGATCGATCTGGTCGGAAAATTCATAGCCGGCAAAGATCAGCCCGGCCTCGATGCGCACCATGTCGAGCGCCTGCAGTCCCATCGGCTTCAGGCCGTGCGGCCGGCCGGCCTCCCAAATGGCGTCGAACACCTTTTCGGCATCGCGCGGATGGCACCAGATCTCGTAGCCGAGTTCGCCGGTGTAGCCGGTGCGCGAGACGACGACCGGAATGCCATTGTCACCGCCGATCCGCGCGACGGCGAAACGGAACCATTCGAGTTCCTCTATCGATGGCTGCAGCGGCGAGGTCCAGATGATCTCCTTGAGGATGTCGCGGCTCTTCGGCCCTTGCACCGCGACATTGTGCATCTGGTCGGTGGACGAGCGCACCAGCACGTTGAGGCCGAGGCTCATTGCCGTCTCGCGCAGCCATTCGCCGGAAAGATCGTCGCCGCCGACCCAGCGGAAATTATCCTTGCCGAGCCTGAGCAGCGTGCCATCGTCGATCATGCCGCCATGTTCGTAGCACATGGCGGAATAGACGACCTGGCCGACGCCGAGCTTCTTGACGTCGCGGGTCAGCGTGTATTGCAGCAGCGCTTCGGAATCCGGGCCGGTGACCTCGAATTTGCGCAGCGGCGACAGGTCCATGATCACGGCATCTTGTCGGCAGGCCCAGTACTCGTCGATAGGGCCTTGCCTAGCGAAGGAGTTGGCCAGCCAATAGCCCCTGTACTCGACGAAGTTGCGGGTGTGCTTGGCAAAGCTCGAATGAAATGATGTCTCGCGGGTCATTTTCGGTTCCGAATCGGGCGTCATGCGTCTGGCGATCGCTCGCGAGAATTTGTGCTGGCCGGAATAGGTCCGCACATGGATGTCGGTCAGGTTCCAGCCATTGGCCGGCGTCGTGTCGTCGGGACAGGCGGACGAGACGCAGGCGATGTCGGTCAAGGCGCGCAGCAGCACATAGTCGCCCGGCCGCGACCACGGCTCGTCCGACACCATGACGCCATGCGCGTCGATCGCCGTGTTGAAGAAGAAGTTGATCGCCATCCAGCCGGCCCGGGGGCTCACGCCCTTGTCCGACAGCGCGCGGTTGAAATTCTCCGAGCAGTTGGGGTGGCCGGGGTAGCCGATGTCGTCGTAATATTTGGCGGCGCAAGCGAGCGCAAACGCATCGTGCCGGCCGCATGTGTCCTGCACCACCTCGACCAGCGGCTCCATGTCCTGGTCGTAATATTTCGAGTGCAGGCCGGGCATCGGATAGCTCGAGCCCATCAGCGTGCGGGTGGTCGTCACGTCGAGCGGATGGTCGCGTCCCTTGTCCAGCTTGCGCGCCGAAAAGCACTGGAAGTCCGTGCATTGGCGCCCGTCGACATCGATGATCTGCAGATAGTCGCCGGCCTTGACGAAGTAGGATTCCGCGGTCGCCGAATGGACGCGCAGATCGAGCACCGGATCGGCGAGCGGATCGCCCAATTGCGACTTCGCCGCCGGACGGATCGTGGCGCGGCGGACGATGACGCTAAGCGGCGTCGCCGTGTCATGGCCGTCGACCAGCATCGGACCACCCGGGGCGGCAATGAGCATCGAGCCGTCGCGGGCGACGGTAAAACCCTGTTCGGTGCCGGCAGGGGTGGCGCCGCCGAAGACGCGGACCGCCTTCGCCTGATCAAGCTGCACCTGGCGTCGCTCCAGCCCCCGGCGCAAGGAAGCGAGGCTGTCGTCGCCGTCGGCCAGCAGCGCCTTGATGCCGGCGGCATTGCTGTTCGATTTCTCGCCTAGAATGGTGGGGTCGGTCGCGCCGCTCTTGTCCCATGCCAGCAGCTCGCAAGCCTGCCCGCCTTCGACGTTGCGCACGCTGATCGTGTCGCCGGCCTCGACGTCGATGAGCACCGCGCCATTGCCTTGGACGGAATAGCGCTCCATGCCGGCCGGCAACGCGATCTGGCCGGGCCGCAGGATCAGGCTCGGCCGGGGCGGTCCGGCTGCGACGGCGGGGTAGGGCGACTGGCTCATCTCGACCCTGTGTCTTGAGAAACAAGTTTGCCTGTGTGTGAAATTATTTTAGCAGCAAGAATAGGCGGCAAGGCCGGATTTGGCAAGGTGAAGGTGGCACGCCTGCTCTTCCTTCTCCCCCTGTGGGAGAAGGTGGCCGAGCGAAGCTCGGTCGGATGAGGGGTGCTCCAGCTAGGCATTGCCGCACTCCGTCCAACACCCCTCATCCGTCTTGGCGCTACGCGCCAATCCACCTTCTCCCACAGGGGGAGAAGGGAAGAGGCAGGCGCTACCCCAATTCCTCCGAATGCCTGATGTCGACGCCATACTCGGCGGCCGCGTCGAGCATCGTGTGCCACAGGCTTTCGGCGAAGGTTGCAAAAACCAGAAGGTTGAACACCGCCTGCCCATCTGGCCGGTCATTGCCGCGCCAGAGATTGACACTGGTATGATCGATCGATGTCGCGGCAGCGGCGTCGATCGAAAATGCCGCCGGGTGCAGATCGATCGACGACAGCTTGGCCAGCATGGCGCGCGCCTTGGCTCCCGAAACACTGATCAGGGCGCGCGCATGCGACTGGTCGGACAGCGAAGCCGATTGCGAAAACGCCTGGCTCAAAATGTCCGTCGTGTGCTTGCCGCCCTTCGACAGAACGAAGAACTGATCCGGTCCCGACCAGATGAGCGTCACGTCCGAAGCGCAGACCACCTTCGGCACATCCGGAGCCGCCATGCCGAAACGGGCTTTGGCGGTGCGTGCCAGTTCCGCCCCTTTGCCGCGTCGCGCCATCACCTGGATCAGGTCGAAATTGCGGATCTCGGTGAGCGAAATGCCCGGTTCGACGTCACGCGCGCCATAGGCGCCCACGACAAGCGCGTGCTCCAACGGACTGCGGGAAACCCAGGAAAATTCAGCCACGCTGGCGCCCTCCATCCGGATCGTAGAAGACGGGATTGCACAGCTCGACGTCATAGTCTTCGCCGCGCAGCGGGTCATGCGCATGGACGATCTCGCCGATCCGCTCGCGGCCGCGCTCGACAAGCGCCAGCCCGATCCACTGGTCGAGCGTCGGCGAGAAGCAGACCGAGGTGACATAGCCCTGGTCGTTGGCGGAACCCGGTATCTCGCCCTTCGGAATGATATGCGCGCCGGAGCGCAGGCGGCGCGCTCTGTCCGTCGGCTTGATGCCGACCACGACCTGTCGGTCCTGCGCGACCAGCGCCTCGCGTCCGGCCATGACGCGGCCGATAAAATCCTTCTTGGTCGACATCATCTTGCCGAGCCCGAGGTCAGCGGCGATCGTGGTGCCGTTCAGCTCCGGCCCGGCGACATGGCCCTTTTCGATGCGCATGACGCCGAGCGCCTCGGTGCCATAGGGCGTCACGCCGAATGGCTTTCCGGCCAGCATCAGGTTGCGCACCAGCGCATCGCCGTAGCGGGCCGGAACCGAGATCTCGAATGCCATCTCGCCGGAGAACGAGATGCGGAACAGCCGCGCCTTGATGCCGCCGCGCAGCGCCACTTCCCGCGCGCCCATGAACGGAAAGCCCTCGTTCGACAGATCCTCGGCGGGATCGACGACTTCGCGAAGCAGGTCCCGGGTTTTCGGCCCGGCAATCGAGAATTGCGCCCACTGGTCGGACACCGACGTCAATTGCACGTCGAGTTCAGGAAACAGCACCTGCCGGCAGAATTCGAGATGCTGCATCACCGGGCCGGCCTTGGCGGTGGTGGTGGTCAGGAAATAATGATCCTCGGCCAACCGCGACGTGGTGCCGTCGTCATAGACCATGCCGTCCTCGCGCAGCATCAGCCCGTAGCGCGCTTTTCCCACAGCCAGACTGGAGAAGGTGTTGATATAGACGCGGTCGAGGAAGGCGCCGGCATCCGGCCCGTGCACATCGATCTTGCCGAGCGTCGAGACATCGCAGAAGCCGACGGCAGAGCGCACCGCCTTGACCTCGCGGGTGACCGATTCCAGCCAGTCCTTCTCGCCGGCGCGCGGATACCATTGCGCGCGCTTCCACAGGCCGGTGTCGACGAACACCGCGCCCTGTTCGGCTGCCCAGTGGTGCGACGGCGTCAGTCTTGTCGCATGGAAGTTCTCGTCGCGATGATGGCCGGCAAAGGCGCCGATGGCGACCGGCACATAGGGCGGACGGTAAATCGTCGTGCCGGTCTCGGGGATGGATCTGCCTGACACCGCCGCCATGATGGCGAGGCCGGCGACATTCGAGGTCTTGCCCTGGTCGGTGGCCATGCCGAGCGTCGTATAGCGTTTCAGATGCTCGACCGATTCAAAGCCTTCGCGCTGCGCCAGTTCGATGTCGGAAGCGGTGACGTCATGCTGGTAGTCGACAAAGGCCTTGCCTTTACCGGCGACATGCCAGAGCGGGGTCAGCGAAAAAGCCTCGTCGTCGGCGACGGGCGGCGTGCCGGCATTGCCCCTGTGTCCGGCGCTCTGTGCCGCAGCCGCACCGGCGGCAAAGCCTTGGCGCAGGCACGCACCAAGGCCGAAGGCTCCGTTGGCGGCACCGGCGGCCACCATGCCAGGTGGGGCGCTGTCCGGCACGAAGGCCGATATATCATCCTGCCATTTCGGCCGGCCGCGATGATAGGACGTCAGCCCGACCGCCGGATTCCAGCCGCCGGAAACGGCAAGCCCGTCGGCTTCGACCTCGGCGCGCGCACCGCCGGTCAGCGATACCGAGATTTTCCTGACGCCGTCCTTGCCGCCTTCGACACCAGCGACCGAACCGTTCAACACGGGAAACTCGGCCTTGGCGGCAAGCGCGCGATGCGCAGCCGACACATCCGGGCGCGCGTCGACGACCGCTGCGATCTGCAATCCGGCGCCAAGCGCGGTCTCGACAGTCCGCCAGCCATCCTCATTGTTGGTGAACAGCGCGATCCTCTTCGCAGGGGTTGCCGCATAGCGCTCGACATAGGTCCGCATTGCCGAAGCCATCATCACGCCGGGCGTGTCGTTGCCGGCAAAGACGATCGGCCGTTCGATGGCGCCGGCGGCAACAATCGAGCGCTTTGCCACGATCCGCCACAGCCGCTGGCGCACCTGATGCTCCGGCGGGGAGGGCAGATGATCGTTGACCCGCTCGATCGCGCCATAAGTGCCGCCATCATAGACGCCGAACAGTGTCGTGCGGCTCATGATGCGGACATCGGGCAGCGTCGTGAGCTCGGCCAGCGTGCGGGAGATCCATTCGGCCGCCGTCATGCCGTCGATCGTGCCGCCATCGGCAAGCAGGCGGCCGCCAAGCGCAAAATCTTCCTCGCAGAGGATGACGCGGGCGCCGCTGCGCCCGGCGGCAAGCGCTGCCGCCAGCCCGGCCGGGCCGGAACCGGCGATCAGAACGTCGCAATACGCCCAGGCCTTGTCGTAATGGTCGGGATCGGCGACGCCAGCTGCGCGGCCAAGACCGGCGGCGCGGCGGATTGCCGGCTCGTAGATCGCTTCCCAGAATTTTGCCGGCCACATGAAGGTCTTGTAGTAGAAGCCGGCAACGAAGATCGGCGCGAACAGCTGGTTCACCGCCATCAGATCGTGCCGCAGCGACGGCCAGCGGTTCTGGCTGGCTGCTTCGAGACCGTCATAAAGCTCGGCTGTGGTCGCCTTGGTGTTTGGCTCGCGCCGCGCCCCCGTTCGCAGCTCGACCAGCGCATTGGGCTCTTCTGAGCCTGCGGTCAGGATGCCGCGCGGCCGGTGGTATTTGAACGAGCGGCCGACCAGCTTGACGCCATTGGCGATCAGGGCCGAGGCAAGCGTGTCGCCCTCGAAGCCGGCAAAGGTTTTGCCGTCGAAGCGAAAATTCAGCGGTGCCGAACGATCGATAAGGCCGCCGCTCTCCAGCCGGTGTGTCTGTGCGCGGCTAACCATCAGGCGCCAACCTTGGCGGCACCGACGCCCGCCGCCGGCTCGACCGACGAAATCTCGTGTGTCAGCGTGTTGCGGGTGATCTTCAGCCAGGCCCGGCAGCCGCCGCCATGATACCAATGCTCGGTCGTCTCGCCGGCAATGTTGTCGCGCAGATAGACGTAGTCGAAGACGTCGTCCTCCGAGGCGCCGGCCGCCGGACGCACCGGCTTGGCGTCGCCCAGATAGGTGAACTCGCCGAGTTCGCGTTCGCCGCAGAAGGGACAGACAATACGCATGTTTTCTGGAAAGTCCTCAGTGCAGGTTCGGTTGGGCGCCGACGCCCTTTTCATCGATCATCGCGCCGCGCCGGAACCGGTCGAGGCGGAAACGGGCCGCCTCCTTGTGCAATTCGTCGCGGGCCAGAAGATGAGCAAAGACAAGACCGGAGCCGGGCGTCGCCTTGAAGCCGCCATAGCACCAGCCGGCGTTGAGATAGAGCCCGTCCACCGGCGTCTTGTCGATGATCGGCGAGCCGTCCATCGACATGTCCATGATGCCACCCCATTGCCGCAACAGGCGCACGCGACCGATCATCGGCATCAGCGCCATGCCGCCCTCGCACACGTCTTCCATGACTGGCATGTTGCCGCGCTGGGCATAGGAATTGTAGCCGTCGATGTCCCCGCCGAAGACCAGCCCGCCCTTGTCGGACTGGCTGACGTAGAAATGGCCGGCGCCGAAGGTCATGACGTTGGGGATCAGCGGCTTGATCGCCTCGGAAACGAAGGCCTGCAGCACATGGCTTTCGATCGGCAGGCGCAGGCCCGCCATCGCCGCGACGCGCGACGAACTGCCGGCAACGGCCATGCCGACCTTGCCGGCGCCGATCTTGCCGCGTGTCGTCTCGACCCCGGTCAGCTTGCCGTTGGCGTCGCGCGAAAAACCTGTCACCTCACAATTCTGGATGATGTCAACGCCGAGCGCACTCGCCGCATGGGCGTAGCCCCAGACCACGGCGTCGTGGCGCGCCGTGCCGCCACGCCGCTGCAACAGCCCGCCTTGCACGGGAAAGCGCGCATTGTCGAAGTTCAGGAACGGCATCATCTTCTTGACCGCCGCCAAGTCGAGCAATTCGGCATCGATGCCGTTGATGCGCATGGTGTTGCCACGCCGCGCATAGGCGTCGCGCTGCGCGTCTGAATGATAGAGGTTGATGACGCCGCGCTGGCTGACCATGGTGTTGTAGTTGAGGTCCTGCTCCATGCGCTCCCACAGCTTTATCGACAGCTCGTAGAAGCCGGTGTTGCCGGGCAGCCCGTAATTGGAGCGGATGATGGTGGTGTTGCGGCCGGCATTGCCAGAGCCGATCCAGCCCTTTTCCAGCACGGCGACATTCCTGATGCCGTACTCGCTGGCCAGGAACCATGCCGTCGCCAGGCCGTGGCCGCCGCCACCGATGATCACCACGTCGTAGTGATCCTTCGGGCTGGCGTCGCGCCAGGTGCGCTGCCAGGTCTTGTGGCCGGAAAGCGCGGCGCGGGCGAGGGAGAAGATCGAGTATCTCATAAATCTATTCCGAGGTCGCTCGCGCCACGCAGGACCTTTCTTGACGCATCGGATTCATCCGAAAACCGCTTCGGTCCGATGCTCTAGATATCCAGCGTGTGGTCACGCTCCCACTGGGTGAAGTGGGAAGCATAGGAATTCCATTCCTGGTGCTTGAGCTTTAGGTAAGCCGACGAGAATTCCTCACCCAGCGCCGCCTTGAGCGATTTGTCATTGTCGAACTCGCGCAATGCATCGAGCAGGTTGAGCGGCAGCTTCGGCGCGCCCTCCACCGTGTGTCCGAACTGGTACATGTCGATGTCGTAGCGCCTGCCGGGATCGGCCTTCGAGCGGATGCCGTCGAGGCCGGCGGCGATGATGACGGCCTGCAGCAGATAAGGGTTAGCCGCGCCGTCGGGCAGGCGCAGCTCGAAGCGGCCGGGGCCGGGCACGCGCACCATGTGGGTGCGGTTGTTGCCGGTCCAGGTCACCGAGTTGGGCGCCCAGGTCGCGCCCGAAATGGTGCGCGGCGCGTTGATGCGCTTGTAGGAATTGACCGTCGGGTTGGTGATCGCGGCAAGTGCCGAGGCATGCTTCATGATGCCGCCAAGGAAATTCTTGCCCTTCGCCGACAGGCCGAGCTCCATGGCATTGTCGGCAAAGACATTGGTCTTGCCGTCCTTGTCCCACACCGAAATGTGCGCGTGACAGCCATTGCCGGTCAGGCCGGGGAATGGTTTTGGCATGAAGGTGGCGCGCAGGCCGTGCTTTTCGGCAACGGACCTCACCATGAACTTGAAGAAGGAATGCTTGTCGGCGGTCGCCAGCGCATCGTCGAAAGCCCAGTTCATTTCGAACTGGCCGTTAGCGTCCTCATGGTCGTTCTGGTAGGCGCCCCAGCCGAGCGCCAGCATGTAGTCGCAGATCTCGGCGATGACATCGTAGCGGCGCATCACCGCCTGCTGGTCGTAGCAGGGCTTCGACGCCGTGTCGTATTCGTCGGAAATCGTCTTGCCGTCCGGCGAGATCAGGAAGAATTCGGCCTCGACGCCGGTCTTGACATGCATGCCGTCGCCGGCTGCCTCGGCAATCAGCCGCTTCAGCGTGTTGCGCGGCGCCTGGGCGACCGATTTGTCGTCCATGATGCAGTTGGCGGCGACCCAGGCGACCTCCGGCTTCCACGGCAACTGGATAACCGAATCCGGATCCGGCACCGCCAGCATGTCGGGATGCGCCGGCGTCAGGTCGAGCCAGGTGGCAAAGCCGGCAAAGCCGGCACCGTCCTTCTGCATGTCGGCGATGGCCTGCGCCGGTACCAGCTTGGCGCGCTGGCCGCCGAACAGGTCCGTGTAGGATATCATGAAATATTTGACGCCCTTCTCTTTGGCAAAGGCGGCGAGATCGTTCCCCATTATAGTTCCTCGCTTACGGAATTTGTTGTGATGTCTTAGAAGCCGTTCTTCCCCGGTATCCAGTTGGTGCCGGCCAGCGGCACGCCGGCCATGGCGGCGGCTTCGATCGTGAGCGCGACGAGATCCTCGGGCTCGAGATTGTGCAGGCTGTTCTTGCCGCACGCACGGGCAATGGTCTGCGCCTCCAGCGTCATCACCTTCAGGTAATTCGCCAATCGCCGTCCGGCGGCGATCGGATCGACCCGCTTCATCAGGTCGGGGTCCTGCGTGGTGATGCCGGCCGGATCGCGCCCCTCATGCCAGTCGTCATAGGCGCCGGCTGTGGTGCCAAGCTCGTTGTAATCCGCCTCCCAGCGCGGGTCGTTGTCGCCGAGCGCGACAAGTGCTGCCGTGCCGATCGACACCGCGTCGACGCCGAGCGCCAGCGCTTTGGCGACATCGGCGCCGTTGCGGATGCCGCCAGAGACGATCAGCTGCACCTTGCGGTGCATGCCGAGATCCTGCAGCGCCTGCACCGCCGGCCTGATGCAGGCAAGCGTCGGCTGGCCGACATTCTCGATAAACACTTCCTGGGTTGCGGCGGTGCCGCCCTGCATGCCGTCGATGACGACGACATCTGCGCCTGACTTCACTGCAAGGGCTGTATCGTAGTAGGGCCGCGCGCCGCCGACCTTGACGTAGATCGGCTTTTCCCAGTCGGTGATTTCGCGCAGCTCCAGGATCTTGATCTCGAGATCGTCCGGCCCGGTCCAGTCGGGATGACGCGAGGCCGAGCGCTGGTCGATGCCCTTCGGCAGCGTGCGCATTTCGGCGACCCGGTCGGAGATCTTCTGGCCAAGCAGCATGCCGCCGCCGCCGGGCTTGGCGCCCTGGCCGACGACGATCTCGATCGCATCGGCCCGGCGCAAATCGCGCGGGTTCATGCCGTAGCGCGAAGGCAGATATTGATAGACCAGCGTCTGCGAGTGGCCGCGCTCTTCCTCGGTCATGCCGCCGTCGCCGGTGGTCGTCGAGGTGCCGGACAGCGTCGCGCCGCGGCCCAAGGCCTCTTTTGCCGGGCCGGACAGCGACCCGAAACTCATGCCGGCGATGGTGATCGGGATTTTCAGCTCGATCGGCTTCTTGGCATGGCGCGAGCCCAGCACGACACTGGTGTCGCAGCGCTCGCGATAGCCTTCGAGCGGATAACGCGAGATCGAGGCGCCGAGGAACAGCAGGTCGTCGAAATGCGGCAGTTTGCGCTTGGCGCCGGCGCCACGGATGTCATAGATGCCGGTCGCCGCCGCGCGGCGGATCTCGGAGAGCGTATAGTCGTCGAAGGTCGCGGATTTGCGCGGCGTCGTCGGCGGGTTGCGATAGGTCATGCTGCCTCAATACGCGTCGGCGTTGTCGATGTTGAAATTGTAAAGCGTGCGCGCCGAGCCGTAACGCTTGAATTCCGCCGCTTTGACGCCGGTCACCCCGGCGCGGTCGAGCAGGCCCTGCAGCAACTCCAGGTGCTCGGGCCGCATCTCCTTGGCGATGCAGTCGGCGCCGAGGCTTTCGACCTTGCCGCGCACGAAGAGCCGCGCCTCGTAGATGGAATCGCCGAGTGCGTCGCCGGCATCGCCCAGCACCACCAGATTGCCGGATTGCGCCATGAACGCCGACATGTGGCCGATATTGCCATGGACGACGATGTCGATGCCCTTCATCGAAATGCCGCAGCGCGACGACGCGTTGCCTTCGATGACCAACAGTCCGCCCCTGCCGGTGGCGCCGGCATATTGGCTGGCATCGCCTTTGACGGTTATCGAGCCTGACATCATATTCTCGCCGACGCCAGGTCCGGCCGAGCCATGCACGGTGATGGTGCTGCCGTCGTTCATGCCGCCGCAATAATAGCCGACGCTGCCGCGGACATCGATGGTGATCGGCTGGTCGACCCCGACGGCGACCGAATGGCTGCCTTTCGGATGAAGCACTTCCCAGGCGGTCTCGTTCGAACCAGGGGTCAAATCGTGAAGCGCCTGATTGAGCTCGCGCAGCGGCATTTCGCTGAGGTCGAAGACACGCGATGCATGGCTTTGATCCCGCGCGGCCTTGGAGACGTTGATTGCTGGCATGAACTCAGTGCTCCCAGAAATAGACGGTTGCGGGCTCGGGTTCCCAGATCCTCGCATTGTCTATGCCGGGCAGTTTGGTGAGCGCGCGATATTCCGAGCCGAAGGCGACATACTGGTCGGTCTCGGCCATGACGGCAGGTTTGCAGGCGATCGGATCGCGCACCACGCCGAAGCCGTTCTTGGTGCCGACGACGAAGGTGAAGAAGCCGTCGAGGTCGCTCAGCGTGCCTTCCAGCGCCTCGCCGAGATTCTTGCCATGCGCCATCTGCGAGGAGAGATAGGCGGCCGCAACTTCGGTGTCGTTCTCGGTTTCGAATGTCATGCCTTCGCGGATCAGCTCGCGGCGGACATTGTTGTGATTGGACAGCGAGCCATTGTGCACCAGGCACTGGTCGGCGCCGGTCGAAAACGGATGCGCGCCCATCGTTGTGACAGCCGATTCCGTCGCCATGCGGGTATGGCCGATGCCGTGCGTGCCGGTCATGCTGCGCACGTCGAAACGATCGACGACCGCTTCGGGCAGGCCGACTTCCTTGTAGATCTCGACAACATCGCCGGCGCCCATGATGCGGATACCAGGGCGAAGCGTCTGGATGGCCTCGCGCGCTTCATCGATCTTGGCGGGCGTGGTCCTGACGACTGCATGGGTCGACTTCACCGCAATGCTGACTGGGGCTCCGATGGCCTTGGCCAGTTCGGCGTCGAGACCGCGGAAGTCGCGCTCCGGCTTTGCCGACTGGATGGTGATCTTAGCCTCATTGCCGGTTGGCGCGCCGTAGATGGCGATGCCGGCGCTGTCGGGACCGCGATCGCTGAGCGAGATCAGCATCTGCGACAACATCGAGCCGAGCTGAGGCTCGAGCGACTTGTCCTTCAAAAACAGTCCGACGATTCCGCACATGTCAGGCTCCCGAGGTGAGGTATGATTAGGTGCTACCAGCTTCATGAGTCGAATTCAACTCGCATGAAAGTTTTTTTCATGTTGGACAAGTCGTCTGGCGCAAATGACGCGCCAGACGACCCGATGACGACTTAATTGCGGTCGATCGCCTTTCTCGTTTCCTCTCCGGTGCGATCCGCAGCCATATCGGCTTCGATTTCAGCGCTCTCGTGGCGCGTCTGGAGGACGTGCCAACCGATCCAGAAGACGAGGCCGATGATCACCATCACGACTTCGGAACCCTGAAACGGGTAGATCGCGCCGACGTCCTTGAGGTCCACGGCCCAGCTTTCCATTCCATTAGTAGACATTGCGGTTCTCCTTGTCCGTTGACTATTTGATCATGGCCTTTTCGGCGGTTCCCACTTCGCGGACCGACGCCTCGAAAGCATGGTTGAGGGCAAAGTCGACGCCCTCGAGTTCCACCTTCGCCGGCACGCGCAGGAGGTTCATGCTGTTGAGGATCTTGCAGACTACAAAGGTTGGGACGAAACCGAGCACGAACATCAGCACCGCACCAGCGAAATTGCCGAGCGGGTTGATATGCGCGAAGCCCTCGTAGGGCGAGGATGGCTGTCCCCACAGCATGAAGCCCGCCACCACGACCCCGAGGAATCCGCCATAACCATGCACGGCAACAGCGCCCACCGCATCGTCGATCTTGAAGCGGCGCTCGACGAAATAGTGCAGCTTGTAGCAGATGGTCGGGATGATCGCGCCGATCAGCAGTGCCTGGATCGGGTGATAGAGGTCGTTGCCGGCCGAGGTTGAGATAACGCCGCAAAGTCCCATGGAGAATGTCCAGAAAGGATCGCCTTTCGAGACGATGTAGCCGGCCAGCATCCCGCCCGATAGCGACATCAGGAAGTTGAAGGTGATCGCCGAGAGCGTGGTCGGCGCGAGATAGATGTTGGTTGCCGTCCAGGTTTCGCCGGTGATCTGGCCGGCAATCGTGGCCGGGCTGATCAACGGAATGTTGCACGCGGCATAGAAGCCCCAGAAGCCGGTGAAGATCAGGAACAGGCCGATCGTGACCAGCCAAACATTGTGGGGCGGAATGTCGCGTGCAGTGCCGTCGGGCCTGAACTTGCCGATGCGCGGACCAAGCACGATGAGAAAGGCGAGCGCCGCTCCGCCCGCGATTGCGTGCACAACCCCCGATGCATACGCATCATGATAGCCCCAGAGCTTCACCATCCAGCCTTGCGGGTGCCAGCCCCAGGATGCGTCGAGAATCCACAGGACCGAACCGACCAGCACCGCGACGATCCAGAACGCCCCCGAGCGAGCACGTTCTATGATCGAACCCGAGATGATCGACGCCGTCGTAATGGAGAACAGCAGGAAGGCGCCCCAGAACACGCCATTGAGGCGATGCCACAGCGCGGCGTCGGTAGGCGTGACCCCCGTCTCGCCCGGATTGACACCGGAGAGGTGGGTGCCCATCAGCGGATTCCATGGTTCGGCGAATGGTGCGGTGGCGAGTCCGCCCGCGATGCCCGGCCCGTTGGGGAACCCGAAATAGATCCACCAGCCGAAAAAATAGAACGTGATCGTAACGAGCGGGATCGCCATCGCGTTCTTCATGAGCGTTTTCAGGTGATTGCGCCGACGCGACACGCCGACCTCGTACATGCAGAACCCGACATGGATGAGAAACATCATGACGATGGTCACCCAGTAATAGAATTCCGTGAAAATGGTCGTTAGAGCGTTGAGATTCCCTTCCATTTCATGTCCCCTCCGTTTAGTTGCGTCCCTTGCCTCTCAGTAAAACTTTTTGCATCTTAGTATTGCGCGCTTTTGGAGTTTTGAGTCAATATGGCGCGGACCGTCGCATCGCCCTCAGCGCCCTGCAGCGGCGAAACGTCGGCAATCATGTTGAGGAGAAGCAAGTCCATGACGGCATCCTGGAGATTTTCGACCTTGGCGGATCGCCATCGTGCGCTCGGTTCGAAGCTCGAAGACTGGAGCGGGATGGGCACCGCCTGGACCTACGACAAGGACGCCGACGAGGAATACATCGCCATCCGCACCAAGGCCGGGCTGATGGACGTGTCGGGCCTGAAGAAGGTCCACATCACCGGGCCGCATGCCTCGCATCTGATCGACCTGGCGACGACGCGCGACGTCGAGAAAATATATCCTGGCAAGTCGGCCTATGCCTGCATGCTCAACGAGGCGGGAAAATTCACCGACGACTGCATCCTCTACCGCACCGGTCCGAATGCCTGGATGGTCGTGCATGGTTCGGGCACCGGCCATGAGGAGTTGCAACGCGCCGCGATGGGCCGCGATGTCTCGCTGCGCTTCGACGACAATCTGCACGACCTTTCGCTGCAGGGGCCGACAGCCGTCGACTATCTGGCAAAGCATGTCCCCGGCATTCGCGACCTCGCCTATTTCCATCACATGCAGACCCGGCTGTTCGGTTTTCCGGTGATGATCTCGCGCACCGGCTACACCGGCGAGCGCGGCTACGAGATATTCTGCCGCGGCCAGGATGCCGGCACGATCTGGGACACCATCCTCGACGAGGGCAAGAGCGCCGGCATCATTCCGTGCCGGTTCACCACGCTCGATATGCTGCGCGTCGAGAGCTATCTCTTGTTCTACCCCTACGACAATTCGCAGAAGTATCCGTTCGAGAACGAAGGCCCTGGCGATACGCTGTGGGAACTCGGCCTCGATTTCACCGTCAGCCCCGGCAAGACAGGCTTTCGCGGCGCCGAGGAGCACTACCGCCTCAAGGGCAAGGAGCGCTTCAAGATCTTCGGCGTGCTGCTCGAAGGCAAGGAGCCGGCCGACGAGGGCGCGCCGGTCTATCGCGACGGCAAAAGGGTCGGCGTGGTGACCTGCGCCATGTATTCGCCGCTGGTCAAGAAATCGATGGGCATCGCCCGGCTCGACGTCGACTGCGCCGTCCAGGGCACAAGGCTCGAGATCCGCAACAAGAGCGGCGCCATCAGCGCGACGGCTGAGCCGCTTCCGTTCGATGATCCGAAGAAGACCAAGCGCACGGCGAAAGGCTGAGGCATACTGAGAGGATGGCAGCGAAAAGCATCATCAGCCGGCCGGTCTACGGGACCCTGTCCACGCAGCCCGGCAAGCACCATCTTTTCGTGGCGGATGCAGAGGGTGCGCTGGCGATAACGGATCTGTCACCCAAGGTGCCCGCCGGCTTCTTTGCCGATGCGCACATCATCTTCATCCCCGGCGATGAGGGCAAGCATGTCGCCGCCCTTGAGGCGCTGAAGCCGGCGCAACTCTACCAAGGACCTTCCTTTGCCAGCGCCTTGCCGCGGCTGAAGCAGACCCTTGCCAACGCCCATATGGGCCTGCGCCTCTATCTCGCCGGCACCGAGGGGCTGATCGGCCAAGCCATGCAGGCGGCGCTCGAAGCCGGTATCGACCATACCTCGATCCAGACCGAGCACCGCGGCTCGCTGGCGCGCCGCATGCAGTGCGTTCACTGCAAGGGCATCACCGAGAACGTCACGACGCAGCCGGCAACCTGTTCGCATTGCGGCCTGCTTCTTCTGGTACGCGATCACTATTCCAGGCGCCTCGCGGCATTCCAGGGCGTCTGCATCAATGCGGAAGACCGCAGCGAAATTCCTCCCACGGAGGAGATCTTTCGATGAGCACCGGCACCACCAAGCTTGACGTCGTGGTGAGCGACGTCGTCCCGGTCAACGAACTGGTGACGCGCTTCCATTTCCGCAGGCGTGACGAAGCGCTGCTGCCGACATTCTCCGGCGGCGCCCATGTCGTCGTCGAGATGCGAGACGGCGAGCGGACCAGGCTCAACCCCTATTCGCTGATGGGCTCGCCGCTCGACACGCGCGAATACACGATCTCGGTGCGCCGCGACGATGTCGGCCGCGGCGGCTCGCTGTTCATGCACCGGAGCGTCAGGCCCGGCATGGAGATGGTGATCAGCTATCCCGTCAATCTGTTCTCGCTCGATCTGCGCGCCAAAAAACACCTGATGCTGGCCGGCGGCATCGGCATCACGCCGTTCATGGCGCAGACCGCGCAGCTGGCGGCGGAAGGCGGCAATTTCGAATTGCACTACACCTGCCGCACCGCCTCGCTCGGCACCTATGCCGATGTGCTCAGAGAGCGTTACGACCGCCGGGTCAGGCTCTACCACGACGACCGCGACGAGCGCATCGAGCTCGACCGGCTGCTGTCGTCGCAGCCGCTCGGTACACATCTCTATGTCTGCGGCCCGTCGGGCATGATCGGCTGGGTGCGCGACCGTGCCGCCGCGCTCGGCTGGCCGGCGGAAACCGTGCATTTCGAGCATTTCGCAGCCCCCCAGCCCGGCGCCCCATTCGACGTGACGCTGGCTGTCAGCGGCAAGACGATCCGCGTCGGCGAGCAGCAGAGCCTGCTTGAGGCGATCGAGGCCGCCGGCGTCGATCCGCCCTATCTCTGCCGCGGCGGCGTCTGCGGCCAGTGCGAAACCAACGTCATTTCTTCGGACGGCAAATTCATTCACAACGACCACTGGCTGAGCGAGGAAGAGCATCGTTGCGGCAAGAAGGTCATGCCCTGCGTCTCGCGCTTCGAGGGCAGGTCGCTGGTTCTGGAAAGATAGGAGGCGGGCTTGGGCATCACCTTCCGCAAGGAAACGTTCCGCGACGACTTCACCTTCAAGAACAGCCCGGAGCACATCAGGCGGTTTCCGTTCCCGTTCCACGAAGACAGCTACATGTATGCGGTCAACATCGAGCCTCATGTTCTGGGGCCGAAGGGCAGCGTGCTCGAAAACCTGATCGACGTCGACGAGCACTATGTCGCCGAGATGCAGGACCGCGCGCTGGTGCTGGCCGAGGACCCGCTGCGCTGCCAGTCGCTGCCGCACATGACGCTGGCCGGCTGGGACCTGCTCGAACTTCTGATGGAACAGCAGGCGCTGGGCTATCCCGAGCATTTCACGCTGATGCGCGACGGTGACCGCTGGCGCTGGATCAACCGGCCGCTCGGCATCGACGACACCTTCACCTTCGGCGACGTGTCGACACTGCCCTATGGGCCGATGGAATACATCACGCGCCAGAGCCAGGGCGATTTCTGCATCCTCGACCAGCGCGACGGCAATCTGTGGATGGACGCCGGCATGGTCACCACCCAGGCCGACTGGTCGCTGGATTTCGATATCGGCATGAACTTCTTCGAATGGCACGCGCCGGTGCCGTTGGCGCATGAGAAGGGCATATTCGTCCGGGCGCTGAAGTTCCTTACCAACATCCAGCAAGGCAAGCCGGCGCGCCGCCTGAACTGGACGATGACCATCAATCCGCGCCTCGACACCAGTCCGGAAAATTATCACAAATGGGGACCGGACCGGACGACGGTGACGCCCGAAAACGTCGGCGACAAGGTCCATCTGCGCGTCGAATTGCAGAGCTTCTGGCGGCTGCCGCGCTCGAACGGCATCGTCTTCCCGATCCGCTGTTATCTGATCAAGATGGACGAGCTAGTGACGCAGCCGAAATGGGCAAGGCGCCTGCATCGCGTCATCCGCGACCTGCCCGAGGAACTCGTCAATTACAAAGGCCTGACGCGCTATCGGCCGACGCTGCTCGAGTGGCTGTCGAAGCTGGATGATGGCAGCCCGACGTCAGCAGGGTTTGGACCGGATTGACTGCTGCCGTCGCCGAAGCTGCCAATCTCCCCCCTCGTGGGGGAGATGCCCGGCAGGGCAGAGGGGGCGCTGTCCCGCCAACCTCTCAATCGATCGTAATTGCGCCCTCAACCTGGTTCTCTGCTGGTCGTAGGACAGGCGCGAGGTTGGCGCTCTATGGCGCCCCCCTCTGTCCTGCCGGACATCTCCCCCACGAGGGGGGAGATCGAACTCTCACCCCGCACTACTCTGCGGATAGCAGATGATCGAGAGATAGCGCATCGGCAGTTGCGTCAGCACTTCCGGCCCGTGCGGCGCATCCGCGTCGAAGAACAGGCTGTCGCCGGGCTTCATTGGGTAGAGATTGCTGCCGTGCCGGTAAACGACCTCGCCCTCGAGCATGTAGAGAAACTCCATGCCTTCATGCTGGAAGGTCGGAAACACATCGGAATCCTCGGTCAGCGTGATCAGATAGGGCTCGACGACAACACCGCTGGTGTTCGAGCCGATATGGCCGAGAAGATTGTACTGGTGGCCGGCACGCGTGCCGCGCCGCTCGACATCGAGCCCTTCGCCAGCCTTGACGAAGACGGCGCTGCGCTCTTCCTCGAAGCGGCGAAAGAAAGCGGTGACCGGAACGCCGAGCGCTCGTGACAGCGCCTGCAATGTCGTCAGCGACGGCGAGGTGATGCCGTTTTCGATCTTCGACAGCATGCCAAGCGAAATGTCGGTGGCAGCCGCAAGATCGGCGACGGTGATGCCGAGTTTTTTGCGAAACGCCCGCACCTCGCGGCCGATCGCCACCTCCAGGACTTTTTCGCGGATATCGCGAACGGCGTGCGGGTCCTGGGTCAGTGGCGTCCGGATCGTTGCCACGCCCTTCGGCGATGGCTTGGTCTTGGCGGGGGCTGCCCCATTCCTGAAATTGGAAGCTTTCTTCGCCATGTCGCCACCCCGGGGGTTTTGCGGATTTATTTCACTCACGGTGAACATATTCGGTGCCGATACAGGAGCGCAACCGCCACACAACGATCCACGATCGATTTGTTTGTTTTCCATACCCGTGACGATCAGGTTTCGCTGAAATCCGGCCCGGCGAAAACGAGGTTTCGCAACAAGGCCTGTTGACAGCATCGAAGGGGCAATTACTGTCCTGTCAGTGAAATTTGTTTCGTTAGAGAAATGAGATCGGGAGGCCCGCAATGAAAAGTCGTGTTGCCGTCATTGGGGCCGGACCTTCCGGCATGGCCCAGCTTCGAGCCTTCAAGTCGGCTGCCGACAAGGGCGCGGACATCCCGGAAATCGTCTGCTTCGAAAAGCAGTCCGACTGGGGCGGCCTGTGGAATTACACCTGGCGCACCGGCCTCGACGAGCATGGCGACCCGGTGCATGGCTCGATGTACCGTTACCTCTGGTCGAACGGACCGAAGGAATGCCTCGAATTCGCCGACTATACGTTCGAGGAGCATTTCGGCCGGCCGATCGGCTCCTATCCGCCGCGCGCCGTGCTGTGGGACTACATCAAGGGCCGCGTCGAAAAATCCGGCGTGCGCAAATGGGTGCGCTTCAACAGCCCGGTGCGCATGGTGACCTTCTCCGACGCGACGAAAAAGTTCACCGTCACCGCGCATGACCGCGCCAACGACGTCACCTATTCGGAGGAGTTCGACAACGTCGTCGTTGCCTCCGGGCATTTTTCCGTGCCCAACGTCCCCTATTTCGAGGGCTTTTCGACCTTCAACGGCCGCATCCTGCACAGCCACGATTTCCGCGACGCCATGGAATTCAAGGGCAAGGACATATTGATCATCGGCCGCTCCTATTCGGCCGAGGATATTGGCTCGCAATGCTACAAATACGGCGCGAAATCGATCACCTCCAGCTACCGCTCGAAGCCGATGGGCTTCAAATGGCCTGACAATTGGAAGGAAGTGCCGCTGCTGCAGAAGGTCATCGGCAAGACCGCGCATTTCAAGGACGGCAGCACCAGGGATGTCGACGCCATCATCCTGTGCACCGGCTACCTGCACGCCTTCCCGTTCCTCACCGAGGATCTGAAGCTCAAGACCGCCAACCGCATGTGGCCGGACGGGCTCTACGAGGGCGTCGTCTGGGAGAAGAACCCGCGGCTGTCCTATATTGGCATGCAGGACCAGTTCTACACCTTCAACATGTTCGACGCGCAGGCCTGGTTCGCGCGCGATGTCATCATGGGCCGCATCAAGCTGCCTTCGGCCGAGGCGATGGCGGAACACGGCAGGAAGTGGCGGGCGCGCGAGGAAACGCTGGAAGACGCCGAGCAGATGATCTGGTTCCAGGGCGACTACACCAAGGAGCTGATGGAGCAGACCGACTATCCCGGCTTCGACGTCGAGGCTGTCAACCAAACCTTCATGGAGTGGGAGCACCACAAGGTGGAAGACATTATGAGCTTCCGCGACCACGCCTACCGCTCGCTGATGACCGGCACGATGGCACCGCTGCACCATACGACCTGGCTGCAGGCGATGGACGACTCGATGGAAAGCTATCTCGAGGTAAAGGGAGTGGCTGCGGAGTAGACCACCAAGCGCTCCGCAGGCCTCGCACTGCAGAGTGAACCGAAAGGCGCTTCATCAGCGGTTCAGTAGTTTTGTCAGTTCTGTATTCAAGTGAAAGAAAGTTGAAATTACTCCGTCGAAGACGTGATCGAGGGCTCGTCCGTAACCTTGGCTCAATGCCGCTGCGTCGAAGCCGAGGGCTTCAAGATTTCTGAGCACGCCGCCGGCGTCGTGGGCATCCGCTATGCGAAGATCGTTATTGATGAACAACGGCGCGAAAGCGCCGTTGCGAGTCACCAAATCCCGGGGCTCGGTGTCAGCGGCAAATGCATCGATATGCTCGCCCTCTTTGTTCAGCCGCTCTACGATGTTGGACAACGCTTGCAACAACTTGACGCTGCCTAGATCCTTGACATCTGACCGGGCGTGGCCGGCGCGCTCGATTAGCTTGCGTAAGAATCCGTTAGGGATACGTTGCCAGAGTTCATGGATGCTTTTGCACCGCGAGAGAAACGCTTGCTCCGTCATGGCAAGCGGAGCCACCTGACCTAGGCGGGAAAGCTCTGGATAGTGTAACCATCCACTAGCCTGCAGTTCCGCACGGGAGAACCCGACGATTTCGGCCGCAGCCTGGGGCATCTCTAGCGTGGTACTCAGGAAGGCCAAATGATCACCCAGATCCAGCAGTTGGTTCACGAAGCGCTCTGTCTTAGAGACGATGTGCTCTTCGTCTTGACTGAACTCAGCGACCTGAGCAGGGTCTTGCACGTGAGCATAGGCGTGAAGGATCTCACGGTCTGGTTTAGGTTCGTAGAGTTCTCGCATTGGTACCTTGATCAGATTGCGGCCGACTCGAACACAGTCGGTAAAGCTCCACTGCCCACGATAGGATGGGCTGCAGTACCATCGCCCGTAAATCTTAGCCGGGGTGGTGTCGAAGAGGCCGTTCTGCTCATACCGCTCTAGGAATTTGTCATCGAGATAAACAGGTATCACCTCAACAAGGGCGTCGGCCCGAGCGCGGGTCATAGGTCCCGTGATTCCCGGCCAGATCAGACCGTCAGCACGCACCTCAGGGCAGAGTTCCGGAGCGACTGCGGCAACGGTGGCCCACAGTTGGATGAGAAGGCCTCCTTTATGCTCGCGGATATCGAGTTCGTACCAGCCATCATCGGGCTTCAACTGGGTGTGTGCCCCACCAGCCATCAATGCCCGAAGGTCTGGTCGGTCTGGCAACAAGGCTTCGTAAAAGAAGACTCGAACACCATAAGTACCTCTCATCCAGAGGTAGCGTCGGAGATATTCGTTGGACATCGTCCAACGAATATCTCGTTTGGGAGAGTAGTAATACTCGGTCGAGATTTCCCCTTCAGCGACCCCAAACTCCGGAAGCGAAAGATCATCAAATATAACCTGCTGTTGTTCCCCACCGAGGCAGCGAGGCGAGAGGCCTAAGGCCATCCAGACTTTTTCCGCTCAGATTATAACTGTAGAAAGAGCCGTTGCCCCATGACGCTACGACATAGTCAAGTCCAGACACCGAAGGGTTGAACGTGGCCAGGCCGCCTTGTTGACGCACATCTGGCGTGGAGAAAGAGATCACGCCTTCTCCAGCCTCGCGTGCGACACGGAGAGCATTAAGTTCGGGTAGGGGTACTAAAGCCATGATCATGTGAACGTATTCACGATTGGGACCATGTTGGTCGGCCTCGTAACGCGCCGTCACTTCGACACGAAGCCGTGGGTCGTCACCTACTAGCTCAAGCAGGCTGCGCAAAAGCGGTGGTAATTGAACAGCTGCGATTGGAAATTCTGCTAAGTAGTCGACGATCAAGGCTCTATTCCTTGTTCACTGATACAGAAGGACGCGGCCCGTCCATGAACTGGTAGCGAAGAAAAGTCCACGACGACAATGGAGCCAAACGACCTCGAGGTTAAGGGAGTGGCGGCCGAGTAGCCGTCTCGCCTCGAGCTATCCCAGCCTTGCCCGTGCCTTCGCCGTCCAGGCGTTGAACAGCCGGTCGGCGACGATGCCGATGAAGGCGATGGCCAGTACCGCGACGATGCCGCGGCCGGAATCGGCCTTGACCGAGCGATGAACACCTCCTGGCCGAGATCGCGTGTGCCGACCATGGCGCAGATGATGATCATCGCCAGCGCCATCAGGATCGTCTGGTTGACGCCACGCCCTTCAAATCCTGTGTGCAGAGATATTACTTGCTGCGGGCCTCGCGCACGTCTTTCGTCGCCTCAATGATCCGCTCGAGCAAGGCATGGAAATCGTCGCGGTGGCCGCTGCGGCCGGCGGGGCCGTCTTCATCGGATGTCATGACCACGGTCAGCGCGCGCCCGGGCACAACATAGACCATCTGCCCGCCATACCCCCACCCGTAGAAGACCGCTTCGCCCGCGATCTGACGCATGAACCAACCATAGCCATAACCGTCACCGGTGAAACCGGAGGCGGTGCGTGGCTGCCAGGAGAGCTTGATCCAATCGGCCGGCACGAGCTGCCGTCCGCCGCGGCTCATCCCGCCGCTGCGGTAGAGCTCGCCAAAGGCGAGCAGCGAGCGCGGGCTCATGGCCATCTGGTTGCCGCCGAGATAGATGCCCTGTGGGTCGCGGTCCCAGGCGGCGACGGAAAAGCCCTCCTGCGGCCCCAGCCATTCGCGTGCCAGTTCCAGCGTTGAGCGGCCGGTCCGGCGCGTCAGGATCGCCGAAAGGAGATGGGTCGAGCCGGTGGAATAGAGCATGGTACCGCCCGGTTCGTCGTCGAAGGGCATGGCGAGCGCTGCCCGCACCCAGTTGTAGCTTGCCACCCAGCGCCCGTAGTTTGGGCCGGAGGTCCGACCCAGCCCTGCCTGCATGGAAAGCAGGTGACCGATCGTAACCTGCTGGAGCCGCGGATCCACGTCGGCGGGCAGGTCGGCCTGAAGAAGCGGAGCGATCTTCTGGTCAGTGCCTTGGAGCACACCCTTGTCGATGGCGATGCCGACGAGTGCGGAGATGATCGACTTGGAGGCGGATTTTATGTTGGCCGGACGTGCCGGAGAGTGGCCGCGATAGCCACGCTCCGCCACCACCGCGCCCTCATGCGCGATGGCGACCGTGCGCAGCGGCGTCAGGCGCTCGGCCTCATCGAAGAGCTTCTCAAGCCGCTCCTCCAGGCCGTCCGCACCGTGCGCAGCGACGGAAAGGATGAGGAGGAAAGCTAGAATCACGGTGGGGCGCTTCAGCATGAAGCCAGCTTGGGATGCATTTTGGGCAAGACGAAGGTGGGGCGCGCGATCCTACCCCAGCCTTGCCCGTGCCTTCGCCGTCCAGGCGTTGAACAGCCGGTCGGCGACGATGCCGATGAAGGCGATGGCGAGGCCCGCGACGATGCCGCGGCCGGAATCGGCCTTGGAGAGCGCGATGAACACCTCCTGGCCGAGGTCGCGCGTGCCGACCATGGCGCAGATGATGATCATCGCCAGCGCCATCAGGATCGTCTGGTTGACGCCGAGCATGATCTCAGGCAACGCCAGCGGCAGCTGCACGCGCAGGAACGTCTGGCGCTTGGTGCAGCCCGACACCTTTGCCGCCTCGATCAATGCCGGTGGCACCTGCCTGAGGCCGTGATTGGTGTAGCGGATGGCCGGCACCACGGCGAAGGCGACCGTGGCGATCATCGCGGTGACGTCGCCGACGCGGAACAGCATCACCACAGGAATGATGAAGCAGAACGATGGCAGCACCTGCAAAGTGTCGATGATTGGGGTGACGATCTTCTCGACACGGTCGCTGCGTGATGCCATCAGCCCAATCGGGATGCCGATCAGGCAACCGATGAAAGCCGAGATGCCGCAGAGATAGACCGTCGCCATGGTCTTTTCCCAAAGGCCGGTCACCGCGCAGAAGACGGTCAGCGCCGCGACCAGGGCGCCGAGGCGAAGGCCGCCGAGCTGGTAGCCGGCAAGGCCGAGCAGGAACACCGCACCCGCCCACGGGAAGCCCTCGCAGAAGGCGCGCACCGGGTTCAGCACATTGAGGATGAGGGCCACGCGGAACGCCTCGATCGTGTCGAAGAAGTTGATCGTGATCCAGCTCACCGCCGTCTTCCACAGGGGTGCGGTGGTGAAGGTGATCGCCTTCGGCACCGCGGCGAAGGCCGGCACGAACAGGCCAAGCAGCGTCGTGGCTGCAAGGATGGCTATGGCCAGCGTCAGGTTGGGGTAGCGGCGCCACAAGCTCGGGCTCACCTCCTGATAGAGATGGCCTTGCGCGTGATTGCGCGCGATCGCCTGGCTTAGCCGGTCGAGCGCGATCGCCAGCGCCACGATGGCGAGGCCGGCTTCCATCGCCTCGCCGACCTTCAGCGCCCTGAGCGCCAGCAGCACGTCGTAGCCGAGGCCACCGGCGCCGATCATCGAAGCGATAATCACCATATTGAGCGCCAGCATGATGACCTGATTGACGCCGACCATCAGCGTTGGACGCGCCGAGGGCAAAAGCACGCGCCACAATTTCTGGCGCGCGGTGCAGCCGGCCATCTCGCTGAAATCGTCGATTTCGGACGGCACCCGCGACAGTCCCAGCATTGTCGCGCGCACCATTGGCGGCGTCGCGAAAATGGCCGTCGCGATCATCGCCGAAACCGGGCTGTTGCCGAACAAAAGCAGCATCGGGATCAGATAGGCGAAGGTCGGGATGGTCTGCATCAGATCAAGGGCAGGGGAGATCAACAGCCTCTCCGCCCATGGCTTGCGCCACGCCCAGATGCCGACGAACAATCCGGTGACGATGCAGAACGGCACGGCGATGGAGATCAGGCCGAGCGTCAGCATTGCGCTGGTCCATTGGCCGAACAGCGCGATGTAGAGGAAACAGCCGCCGACCAGCGCGCCGAGACTCCAGCCACCGGCGGCGCGTCCGGCCAGGAATGCAGCGATGCACACGCCGACCCAGGACAGGCGCGGCAGGACGACCATATCTGCGCCATGGCCGATCTTGAAATTCTTGGCGAGCAGATTGAGCGCGAAATCGAGTGGCACGCTGAGCGCCGCGGTGATCGACCGCGTCAGCCAGGAAAAGTTCGACTTTATCAGGTTCATCAGCGCGCTGACCCAGTCGGCGACGGGAACGATTGCGCTGGCCGGATAGTTGACGGCCCATGGCAGCCTGTCCTGCAGCAGGAATACGGCAAGCACGGCGGCGAGGGCGCAGGCCCAGACCACCAGCCAGATCTGAACCGGCCGCGATCTCGCCTCGCTGGTGCTTGCCGTTACCGTCATGCGCCGGCCCGGGAACGCTCGATGCCGGCCAGAAGATCGATCACCGCTTGCGGCGTGACCTCGCCGATTGGCTTGCCGGTGCCGTTGATTACCGCGAACGGCTTGCCGGCGGAGACGATGCTTGCCGAAAAACTTGATATCTTGGCATCCGGCGCAACCGCGCCGCCATGCTCGGTGCCGTCGCAGGCGCGCATCAGGCTTCGTGCCGAGATCACCTTGGCGCGGTCGACGTCGCGGGTGAATTCGGCGACATAGTCGGTCGCCGGATTGACCACCAGCTCCTCCGGCGTGCCGATCTGGATGACCTCGCCGTCCTTCATGATAGCGATGCGGTCGGCCAGCCGGATGGCCTCGTCGAAATCATGGGTGATGAAAACGATGGTCTTGTGCAGCATGGTCTGCAGCCGCATCAGCTCGTCCTGCATTTCGCGGCGGATCAGCGGATCGAGCGCCGAGAACGGCTCGTCGAGAAACCAGATTTCCGGCTTGGTGGCGAGGCTGCGGGCGATGCCGACCCGCTGCTGCTGGCCGCCGGAAAGCTCACGCGGATAGAAATGCTCGCGGCCGCGCAGGCCGACGAGCTCGATCACTTCCCGCGCGCGCTTCTCGCGCGTCGGCCGGTCCTGCCCCTGGATGCCCAGGGGAAAGGCGATGTTCTCCAGCACGTTCAGATGCGGCAGCAGGGCAAAATTCTGGAACACCATCCCCATGCGGTGGCGCCGCAATTCGATCAGCGCGGCATCGGAGATCTTCAGCAGATCCTTGCCCTCGAACTCGACCTTGCCATGCGTCGGCTCGACCAGTCGCGACATGCAGCGCACCAGCGTCGACTTGCCCGACCCCGAAAGCCCCATGATGATAAAGATCTCGCCTTGGCGGATTTCGAGGTCGACGGCGCGCACGGCGCCGACCAGCCCGGCCGCAGCGACGTCCGCCATGCTGGCCTTGCCGTTGCGTTGGCGGATGAAATTTGCCGCGTTCGCCCCGAACAGCTTCCAGACGTTGCGGCAGGCAAGTTTTATCGGGCGGGCATCGTTTGGCGTGCCTGCCGCTTGCGGCACCTGTTCGGTCGTATCGGCCATGCAGTCGTCCTTCTGGAATATGAGATAGAGACCCGGTCATGAATGACCGGGTCTCGCAGTTTTCCAGTTGGAACGATCACTGCGCCCAGGCTTTCCAGTCGGCTTCGTGGGCGGCGATCCAGGCAGCGGCGACGTCTTCCGGCGTCTTGCCTTCGAGATCGATCTGGCCGCTCATCTTGTTGAGCTCGTCGGTGTCGACCGTGTAGTTTTTCGCAACCTTGTAGGCGACCGGCCATTTGTCCTTCATGCCGGCCCAGGAATACTTCCAGATCTCGCCATGCGGCTTGCCGCAGTCATATTTTGCCTCGGGGTTCACGCCCCATTTCGGATCGTTGTAGCACTCCGCCGTATGGTCGGGGAATTCGATCCATTCGCCCTTGTATTTGGCTGGCGCCCAATGTGGCGAATAGACCCACAGCATGATCGGCGCCTTGCGCTGGTAGGCCGATTCCAATTCGGCGAACATCGCCGCATCGGTACCGGCATGGATGACGGTGAAGGGCAGCTTCAGCGCCGCGGCACGCTCGTCGTCGAAACCCTCCCATGTCACGGGGCCACCGAGATAGCGGCCGTTCGGCGCCGTTTCGGCGGTCGAGAAGGCTTCGGCGCATTTGGGGTCCTTCAGCGCCTCCCAATTCGGCAGGCCGGGGCATTTCTCCTTCATGTATTCGGGATACCACCATTCTTCCTTGGCCTTGGGCCCGAGCTTGCCGAGGCGTTCGGTCTGCCCGGTCGCATCCGAGGCCTTCATAGCTTCGCCGGCCGTCGTGTCCCAGAATTCCATGGCGACAGAGAGGTCGCCATTGGTGAGGCCGGTGGTCAGGCTGGAGAGATAGTCGGCGGTCGGGTACTCGACCGTGTATCCAAGCTTTTCAAGAATGCCGCCGAGGATCTTTGCGTTCAGATTGACACTGGTCCAGTCGAACAGCGCGATCTTGATCGGGTCGTTGGATTCCGGCGCCGCAGCCTGGGCCGAAGGCGTCAGTGCACTTGCCGCGGCAAGTGTTAGTGCTCCCATTGATAGTCTCGAAATCATACTCCGCAGTGACATGCTTGTTCTCCTGTCAAGCTCTGGTGGAAGTTATCGTTCGTTCCCTTCTTCTCGTCTTTTTTTGATTGTGTTGGAAAAGCTGGTCGTTGCGCAAGGCCATAGGCACCACATTGCTGCCGGCGCAGACGGAATGATGCCCAATTCGATGAAGATGTCGTGCGGGACGGGTCGCGTCATGGCTGCCGTGCTGCCGAAGCAGTGATCCGCGGATCGATCGCCGGTCTTGCGGCGCCCTCAAGCTTGCGAGCCATCAAGGTCCTATGATGTCGCTGTCGGCAGTCGCCGAAGCCATTTTCATGGGATGAAATTATATATACCAACGTTCATGTCGCGCAACGCATAATGCTATTCGCAGGCGGGTAAGGCGGCGTCCGAAGGAGGATCGACGGCGTTGCGCCTCGCGCCTCTTCCTTCTCCCCTTGTGGGAGAAGGTGGCCGAGCGAAGCTCGGTCGGATGAGGGGTGCTCCAGCTTGGCACTAACAGCGCTCCGGCCAGCACCCCTCAACCGTCTTGGCGCTGCGCGCCAATCCACCTTCTCCCACAAGGGGAGAAGGAAAGAAGCGGTGGCGCCTCACGACATGATCAGGCCGCCATCGACATTGATCGTCTGGCCGGTGATGTAGGCCGCATCGTTGCTGGCCAGAAAGCTGACCAGGCCGGAAACATCCTCGCCGCTGCCGGCGCGGCCCATCGGGATGTTCTTCACCCATTCGGCCATCAGCTCGCCCGGCTTGTAGTCGCCCATCAGCCTGCCCCATGCCGCGTCGTTATAGGCCCACATGTCGGTGTCGATGATGCCGGGACAGATCGCGTTGACGGTGATCTTCTCCTTGGCCACTTCCTTGGCAAGACTCTGGGTGATGCCGACGACGCCGAATTTAGACGCCGCATAATGCGGCGTGTAGATGAAGCCCTGCCGCGCCTGTCCGGATGCGGTGTTGATCAGCCGGCCGCCGTCGCCATGCTTGCGGATGCGCGCGATCGCCTCCTGGCAGCACAGGAACACGCCCTTGGTGTTGACCGCCATCACCTTGTCCCATTCGGCCTCGGTCATCGCCTCGATCCTGGCGATGGTGATGACGCCGGCATTCTGCACGGAGATATCGACGCGGCCGAATTGCTGCTCGGCCAGATCGTAGAGGGCAGCGACCTCGTCCTTCTTGGTCACGTCCATGCGCAGTGATGCGACCTTGGCGCCTTCCGCCTTCAGTCCGGCAGCGACCTCATCGACGCGCGGGTCGATGGCGCTGACAACGACCGCAGCACCTTCGGCCGCGAAGCGCCTGGCCATTGCCGCACCGATGCCGCCGCTGGCGCCGGTGATGACTGCCGTCTTACCTTCAAATCGCTTCTGCATTTTCTCTCCTACCAGCAGACGAAGCCGCCATCGACGATCAGGTCGATGCCGGTGACGAAACTCGAGGCGCGGCTGGCCAGGAACACGGTCGGGCCGACCATCTCCTCCGGCGCCGCCATGCGCCCCATTGGTGTATCGCGCTCGAAGATCCTGACCTGGTCGGCGACCTCCGGCCGCTTGTTCATCGGCGTCAGCGTATAGCCGGGGCTGACGACATTGACGCGCAGGCCACGATCGGCCCATTCCATGGCAAGGCTCTTCGACATGTGGATGACGGCGGCCTTGGATGAATTGTAATGCGCCTGGGTCAGGCCGCGGTTGACGATCGAGCCCGACATCGACGCGATGTTGATGATCGAGCCCTTGCGCCGCGTCAGCATCGCGCGCGCTTCGGCCTGGCAGGACAGGAACACGCCGCTGACATTGACGTCGTAGAGCTTCTGCCATTTCTCCAGCGACAGCGTCTCTGCCGGCTCGGCGGCAGCGACGCCGGCATTGTTGACGGCGATGCTCAGCGCGCCGAGTTCCTTCTCCGTGCATTCGACCGCCGCCGCGAGATCGGTCTCTGAAGTCACCGTGCCGGTCAGCACCAACGCCTTGCGGCCAAGCGCCGAGATCCTGTGCGCGGTCTCGTCCAGCCCGCCCTTCGAGGCATGGCCGAAACAGGCGATATCGGCGCCGGCTTCGGCTAGGCCGATGGCGATCGCTTGCCCGATGCCGCTCCCGGCGCCGGTGACGAGAGCAACGTCCCCATGAAGATCGAATAGTTTCATCGAAATGTTCCCTGTTGAGCCGCCGGTGCTGCCTAGGAAGGAAGGAAGGGGCGCCAGTCTTGGCTGGCGCCCCGCGCGGTCCGGTGCTTGGGAGAATATCACCTGCTGCGCTTTGTTCCGATTCCCCGATCGCTGGTTACGTCCTAGCTTGTGGCAAGTTCCATGACGGCGACGTTACTCGCTTCGCTGCGGTCGAGAATTCCGCGCTGGCGGCCACGGCTAAGCACCAGCACGCGATGCGACAAGCCGAGCACTTCCTCGAGATCGGAGCTCACCACCACCACCGCCATGCCGGAGCGGGCGAGGTCGGCGATGACATCGTAGATCGCCGCGCGCGCGCCGACATCGATGCCGCGTGTCGGCTCGTCCAGGATGAACACCTTGGGCGGCCGTGAAATCCATTTGGCGATGATCACCTTCTGCTGATTGCCGCCGGAAAGCTTGCTGATCGCCTGGTTCGGCCGGCCCTTGACGCCGAGCCTGGAGATGCCGGCCTCGGCGAATTTCTGCACTGCTTTCGGGAACACCCAGCCGTTCGGCGCGACATGGTCGAAATTGCCGATCGCCAGATTTTCGCCGATGGTCTGGTCGAGCACCACGCCTTGCGCTTTGCGGTCTTCCGGCACCAGCACGACGCCGGCCTTGATCGCGGCCGCTGGGCCATTGAGATGCACAGGTTTGCCGGCGACGCGCACCGAGCCGGAAGAAATCGGATCGGCGCCGGCGATCGCCCGCACCAGCTCCGTGCGGCCGGCGCCGATCAGCCCGGCGATGCCGAGGATTTCGCCGGCCCGCACCGAAAAGCTGACATTCTGAAAACTGCGTTCCGGCGAGGACAGGTTCTCGACTTCGAGCAGCGCCTCGCTGCCCGGCTCCGAGAGCGGCGGGAACATCCGCTCGACGCTGCGGCCGACCATCTGCTCAACCACAGTGCGCACCGGGATGTCGGCGCGCTCGTGCCGGGCGACGATGCGCCCGTCGCGCATCACCACCACACGGTCGGCGATCTCAGCGATCTCGTCCAGCCGGTGGCTGATATAGATGAAGGACATGCCTTCCGCCTTGAGCTTGCGGATCTGCTTGAACAACAGCTCCGTTTCCTCGCTGCCAAGCGCTGCCGTCGGTTCGTCGAAGATCAGAAGCTCGGCATTGAGCGTCAGCGCTTTTGCGATCTCGACTTGCTGCTGGGCGGCGATGCGCAGCGTGCGCACCTTGCGCTCCGGCGAGACATCGAGGCCGAGGCGCCTCAGCTGCGCCGATGCCTGCGCATTCATTGCCGCGCGGTCGATGCGGCCGCCGCGCATCAACAGGCGCCCGACATAGACGTTCTCGGCGACCGACAGGTCCGGCAGCAGCTTCAATTCCTGGTGGATCATGCCGACGCCGGCGTCGATGGCCTCGGCGGGAGAGGCGGGGGAATAGGGTTTCCCCCGCCATGTGATGCTGCCGGCATCGGGTTTGGTCGACCCGGCGATGATGTTCGAGACGGTGGACTTGCCCGCGCCATTTTCTCCAAGCAGCGCCACGACCTCTCCCGGTCGTACCTCGAAGCTCGCATCGGCCAGGACCTGGACCGGTCCGTAGCTCTTGCAGAGGCCGCTGACGAAGAGCCCCAGATGCGGGGCCTGCGTATGGCTGGGATCCAAGGACATCGTTCCGCTACCGATTGTCAGGGATGCTTGGCGATGAATTGATCGACATTGTCCTTGGTGGTCAGCGTCGCGTCCTGCAGCTGTTCTGCGGCAACGGTTTCGCCGGCCACCAGCTTGATCGCCGCATCGACGGCAAGCCGCCCCATGCCTTGTGTCTGCTGCGTCGCGGTCACGTCGAAGACGCCGCCTTTTAGTGCCTTGAGCGCCGCCACGTCGCCGTCGAAGCCGGCAACCCAGACCTTGTGGCCGGGATTGGCGACCTTGACCGCTTGTGCAGCACCGAGCGCCAGCGCGTCGGCCTGGCCGATGACGATCGAGACGTCGGGATGCGACTGCAGCAGGTCCTGCGTCAGCTTGAAGCCTTCGTCCTGGTGCCAGCCTTCGCTCCACAGCTCGCCGACCACCTTGATGTCGGGATAGGCGCTCAGCGCTTCGCCGCAGCCCTTCGAACGGTCGACCTCGGGCGTCGTGCCTTTCTGGCCATGGATGATGATCAGCTCGCCCTTGCCGCCGGCCTGCTTGGCGATGTAGTCGCAAACCGCCTTGGCCGATGCCACGCTGTTGGTGGCGATGAAGGTGTCGCCGGGCGCGCCGTCGGCGTTGCGGTCGACATTGATGACCGGGATGCCTGCAGCCTTGGCCGTCTTAGTCGGCACGGTGGCGGCAGTTGCGCCGGCCGGGATGTAGATCAGCGCATCGATGTTTTGCGTGATCAGGTCCTGCACCTGGCTGACCTGGGTCGCCGAATCGCCCTTGGCGTCGACGGTGACGATTTCGATGCCCTTTTCCTTGCCGTAGGCTTCGACGGACTGCTTGATCTGGTTGAAGAAGTCGGCCTGTAGATTGGCGACGGCAAGGCCAAGCTTCTTGGCCTCCTTGGCCGAGGCCATGTCGGACAATCCGAGCAGCGGAATGACGGCCGCGGCAGCAAGCAGCAATGAACGTTTGGTCAGCATGTGTTTCCTCCGTTGATGTTCAAATCTGTTCTGCCGGCGCATCACGGCGCCCTTGGCCGAACAACTCCCAGTTCGGATCAACCGATCCGTTTTCGCCCGGACACCCGGGCGAATTCTTCATTGCGTTCTGCGCCGCCATGTGTCCGTGGCAACCGCCAGCGCGATCACGATACCGATCACCACCTGCTGGATGAAGGGCGACACGCCGAGCAGGTTCAGCCCATTGCGCAGCACGCCGATGATGAGCACTCCGATGGCGGTGCCGCCGATCGAGCCGACGCCGCCCGACAGGCTGGCGCCGCCGATCACCACCGCCGCGATCGTGTCCAGCTCGTAGCCGAAGCCGGAGCTCGGCTGGACGGAATCGAGCCGTGCTGCAAGCACGATGCCGGCGAGCCCGGCCAGCACGCCGCAGATCGCATAGACCCAGTTGGTCAGCGACTTGACCGGTATGCCGGACAGCCTGGCGACCTCGGCGCTGCCGCCGATGGCATAGAGGCTGCGGCCGGTCGCGCGGTAATTCAGGAAGATCGCGAAGATGATGGCCAGCACGATCATCAGCCCGACGGTGACCGACAGGAAGCCGAAATGGCGAATGATCGACAGGCTGGTGAACCAGTCGGGAAAGCCGATGATCTGCGAGCCGTCGGTGATCATGTTGGCAAGACCGCGCGCCACCGACATCATGGCCAGCGTGGCGATGAAGGGCGGCAGCTTGGTGACGGTCACGAGCAGGCCTGAAACCAGACCGCAAAGTCCAGCAACGACAAGTGCCGCGACGATCCCAGCGGGCATGCCGAGATTGAGATAGTCGGGGTGGGCGACAAAACCCATCACCATGGCGGCGAGCGCCAGGACGGAGCCGACGGACAGGTCGATGCCGCCGATCAGGATGACCAGCGTCATGCCGATCGCCATGATGCCGAGCACCGTGACCTGGTCGAGCACGTTGAGGATGTTGCGGACCGTCAGGAACGTGTCGGTGGTCAGCGACAGGGCGAGGCACAGCAGCACCAGCCCGATCAGCGGCCCCATGGTCCCGGCGAACAGGGCAGAAAGCTTCGCGCCCGCCGCGGCCTGCGCATTTGGGCCGGCTTTCAACTCGCTTGCACCGTTGCTCACAGCCATTTTGTCTCCTCCACCAGCAGTTCGGCGATGGGTCGCCGGCTCGCCGCTGTTCACCAGGCACCTCCCTGTGAACAATTTATCTTTGGTATGCAATTTTGTTCAGCTAAACTGTTCATCGGAAAATTGTCAAGCCCGCGGCATCATTCCGCCCTGGTTTGCGCCAACAGGCGGGTTGCCTTACGGAAGAGCACGAAATGCGGCGTTTCAGGTCCGGTCTCATCCCTGCGAATTCATTCCAGCTGCTTGAGCAGGGCAGGACGGCCAAGACAAAGTAAATGTTGACCATTTGGCTTTCATCTCGCGTTGTGGACGTTATCCTGTCGATATCTTAAATCTTGAATCCTGGGCACGCAGAACGATTTCGTGTCGCTTGGTCGGATATGCCATCTGAATGGCATCTAAAGATCCGGACGACCGCGGGAGGGCAAAAAGATGGCGATGATAGAGAATGACAAGGCCTCGCGCTTCCCGGATGTCGAGCTGAAGGCCCGTGCCGCGTGGCACTATTATGTCGAGGGTCTGACGCAGGAGAGGATTTCGGAGATCCTCGGCATCGGCCGCATCAAGGTGCATCGTATCCTCTCCGCCGCGCGTGAGGAGGGCGTCGTCCAGTTCCGCATCCGGGACAGCGTCGTCGAATGCATGGTGCTGGAAGAGGCTCTGAAGCAGCGTTTCGGGCTCAGCCAGGCCGTTGTGGTGCCGTCGGCCGCCGACCGGAGCAACGCGCCGCTGATGATCGGCCATGCCGCGGGCGCCTATCTGGCCGACAACGTGAATGCCGGCGATGTCATCGCGCTCGGCTGGGGGCGGACGCTGAAATTCGCCATCAATGAATTGCCGCGGCGGCCGATCGCCAGGACGACGGTGGTCTCCATGCTGGGCGGCCTCACTCACGCCCAGCCGCTCAACCCGACCGAAAGCGCTTGGGAATTCGCCGAAAAGATCGGCGCCGAGTGCTTTTTGCTGCCGGTCCCGGTCTATGCCGACAGGCCGGAGCAGCGTGACGCCTTCATGAGCCAGCGCAGCGTTCAGGACGTCGTCTTCCGTGCGCGCCGGGCAAACATCGCCGTGCTCAGCGTCGGATCGTTTTCCAACGACAGCCCGATCGCCAATTACGGCTTCATCAAGCCCAGCGAACTCGAGGAGCTGCAGGCGGCTGGCGCCGTTGGCGATATTTTATGTCATTTCATCGACGCCGAGGGCCGACTCGTCGACCATGAGGTCAATCGCCGGGTCTGCGCCTATCCGCTGCAGGATCTGGCGGACATCCCGGCCATCATCCTGGTCTCGGGAGGGCAGGAAAAGATTGCCATCATGCGGGCGGCGCTCGCCAACACCAAAGTGTCGGTTCTGATCACCGACGAGGATGCGGCCAAGGGCCTGCTCAACCGCTAGCCCTTTCCGAGCGCCTCAAGCCGCACATGGATGTCGCGCGTCGCCTGATAGAGGTCGCGGTAGATCGCCTTGCGCGCGCGGTAACCGGAGACCAGCCCCTCGACCGGATCGACATGCCTGGTCGGCGGTGCGGTCATCGCCTCGGCCGCCGTCTGGGGCGAGGCAAACCATCCGACGGCCGAAGCCGCCAGCACGGCGGCGCCGAGTGCTGCGGCTTCGTTGACCGGTGAGACGGAGAGCGGCCGCTCGAGCACGCTTGCCATGATCCGCATCAGCAGAGCCGAATTGGTGCCGCCGCCGGCCGCGATCATCGCAGCCGGTTTGCCGCCGGCTTGAGTTTCCATTGCCTCGCTGGCGATGGCCTGCTCGAAGGCGATGCCTTCCAAAACCGCCCGAAAAAGGTGCTTCGGCTCATGATCCAAGGACAGGCCGACAATGGCGCCGCGCGCCGCGCCGTCCCAATAGGGGCTCATGACACCGGCCCAGTACGGCATGACAAGCAGGCCTTCGCTGCCGGCGGCAACGTCCAACGCCGCTTTTTCAAGTGCGGCGGCAGACGGCGAACCGGTCGTGCGAACGACCCAGTCGACCAGCTGCATGCCCGAGCGCAGCACGGTCTCCAGCATGAATCCTGAGCCGGTCGGCGAGACCAGCGTCCGAAACGCGTCCGACGTCGTGATCCCATGGGAATAGCAGCCGCTGACGACGCCCGAGCCGAGCGAAAGATAGCTTTTGCCTTCGCCATAGACCCCCATGCCGAGGCCCATCGCCTGACCGTCGCCGGCGCCGGCGACAACAGGCGTGCCAGCCTTCAGCCCGGTCAGTCTGGCCACGCTTTCATTGAGTCCGCCGCAGATCGCGCCGGGCGCGACCAGTTCCGGCAACTGGTCCGGCCGCAGTCCGGCGGCCGCAACGAGCTCAGGATGCCAGGTGCCGTCCTTGACGTCGAGAAGCCCGAGCGGATCCGCACTTGCCGTGCTGGTGACCAGTCGCCCGGTCAGCCGGTGGACGAAGAAGCCATGCACATCGACGAGTGCGGCTGCGTCGTCGAGCGCTTGCGGCTGGTGTTCGGCAAGCCAGCGAACAGCATAGAGCGCGGGCGTCGGGTCCGGTGGCTTGCCGCTCCAGTCGCGGATCGCCTCGCGGCCGAGTTCGGACGACAGCTTTATGACTTGCGGGCGGGCGCGCTCATCCAGCCACAGGATCGCCGGAATGAGCGGCTTGCCGGCATGATCGATCAGCGTGAAGGTCTCGCGCTGGTGAGCGATGGAGATCGCCGCCACGCGCGAAGCGCCAACCGCCTCAGTGACCTGCTTCAATGCACCGAGCAGTGCGGTCCACCAGTGTTCGGCGTCCTGCTCGAAATGGCCGGGCTTGGGATTGGCGAGCGGATAGGCTTCGCGCGCCTGGAACAGCTCCTCGCCGTCGCGCGTGAAGGCGATCGCCTTCACGGCCGTCGTCGAGGCGTCGATCCCGATTACGACATCGTCCATCAGGCGGTGATCCGGTGGAGTCAGGCTGCGTTTGTAACGAACCGCCCGTCCGATTGGTCGAGACGACGGCGGATCTGGGTTATCACCATCGAATCGTCGGGTACACAATTTTCATAGGTGAGGAAGTCGCCGGTCTTGACCGGCTTGACCACCTTGGCGCGTTCGGCGAGGCCGAGCGGCAGGGCGCCGCGGGCGCGCGCGTCCTCCCACGTCATGGCGAAGCCGCGATAGTCGTTCTCGCCGATCATGCCGAGCGACTGGCCGAGGCTAAGGTCGCTCTTGGCAACCGCCACCGCCTCGGCCACCGGATGGTCGAGCGGCTCCATGTCGGCGCGCTTGTAGACCACGGCACGCGCCGCCGACAGCGGCACTTCCAGGCTGGTCAGATGGTAGGGCCGGAAGATCGTGAAATAGGGGCCTTTGCCGACCTTGAGGTCGATCATGCGCTCCAGCACCCGCGGATGCCGGGTCTCGATGATGCAGAACACGCCGGGCGCCACGCCCTTGCCGATCGAATAGTCGACCACGCCCTTGCGATGCAACACGCCGCCATCCTCGCGCGGGCAAAGCACGCTGGCGAGTTCCTCAAGCGTTGCGGTCGGGCCATGCATCCCCGGCACGTCGGGCACCAGGCCGGTGGCATTGGCGATCGCCACCATCTCGATCGCCGTCTTCGAGCCGTCGACGAACTCGACCAGCATGCGCGCATTCATGTTGCGCTCGGCCGCCTCCTTCTCGTAGTCGGCCGGCATGGCGTCGATCTTCAGCGGATTGTTTTTGCCCTTGCCGGCGGCGATGATGTTGAAGCCGAGGCTTTTGGCAAAGCCGATGATCTCCAGCGTGCAGGCCGGCTCGTCGCCGGCCGCGCCCGTATAGACGACGCCGGCCTTGCGCGCTTCCTCTTTCAGGAAACGGCCGATGGTGATGTCGGCCTCGACGTTGAGCATGACAATGTGCTTGCCGTTCTTCATCACTTCGAGCGCGAACAGCGTGCCGATGTTGGGATTGCCTGTCGCGTCGATGATGACGTCGATGCGGCCGGCGGATGCCAGCGCATGCAGGTCTTCGGTCACCGCGATCTTGCCGGCCTCGATGGCACGGTCGATCGCCGCCGCATTGCCGGCCTGGACGATGTCGGAGCGGTCGTGGCCGGCGAGAAGTGCTGCGTCGATCGCCGCCTGCGGCCTGACCTCGGAAATGGCGCCGATCCGCATGCCCGGCATCAACGCGACCTGGACGACGATGTCGGTGCCCATCTGCCCGGCGCCGGCAAGCCCGATGGTGATCGGCCCCTGCTGTTCAGCGCGTTGCAAAAGTTCCGCTGCAAATTGCGGATGGGCCATATCGCTTCCTCCAGTTCCTGACGCGCCGCAGCGTCGAGATCATCGTTCTGAACATTCCTATTTCCAAATGAAAAATATTTCAACATGCAATTCGGCAGCTTCCTTCCCAAAGTTGTGTGATTTCGATTTTGTGCCCTGGCATGCGGCTTGACTGCCCAGCCGGCTAATGCACGTCGCCCAAAGGTGCGCAGCGGTTCTGGGATAACGACATGCATAAAAACAAAGGCTTAAAGCCCGTCGATTGCATCGTTTCAACGCGACGCGCTTTAGGGGACGGAGAAGGGCGGTGATCTTTAGGATGCGGACGGCGATGGCCGAGGCGCCATGCTCGGCGCATGCCGGTATCTCAGCTGCCGACCTCGAAGAAGGGCGCGCCGAGCAGGTCGGGAACGACATCGATGCCGAGACCCGGCCCCTCCGGAATGCCCATGCGGCTGCCCGTGACCGGCGGCATGTTCGATGCGGTGCGCACCGTCACCCATTCGTGGAAGGCGATGGCGTGCAGCCGGCGCTCCTCCGGCGTCGACAGCGACAGATGCGCCATCGCTGATGTGTCGATCTCGGCGCCGCCGGTGTCCTCGACGGTGATCATGAAGCCCAGGTCGACCGCAAGATCACGGATCTGGCGCGTCTTGGTGACGCCGCCCAGCCGCGAGATTTTCAGCGTCAGCCCGTCGGCCGCGCCCTTGCGGTGGATGTCGAGCATGTCGTCCAACGAGGCGACGGATTCGTCCAGCACCATCGGCTTGTCGAGCGAGCGGCGCACAGACATGCATTCGTCGATCGTGGTGCAGGGCTGCTCGAACGTGTAGTCGATGGCCCGCGTCGCGTCAGCGAACTGGCGCGCCTGATAGGGCGTCCAGCCGGCATTGGCGTCGCAGAAGATCACCGTGCCTTTCGGCACCGAAGCGGCGACCGCGGTGACGCGCTCGATGTCGTCATGGACGTTGCCGCCGACCTTGACCTGCAGCCGGTGAAACCCGTCCTTGACGATGCGCTCGGCAAGTGCGGCCATGGCGTCGACCGTGCCATGGGTGATGACCTTGTAGAGTTCCGCCGTCTCGCTCTCGCGTCCACCGAGCAGCGTGACCAGCGGCACGTCGGCGGCGCGCGCCGCGAGATCTGAGCACGCCATGTCGAGCGCCGACTTGATGTAGGGATGGCCCTTGAACACCGTGTCCATCAGCCGGCCGATTCTGGCCAAGGCCCGGGGATCGTGGCCGACCAGATGCGGCGCGATTTCTATGATGCCGGCGCGCGTGCCGGCTGCGAAGGCCGGCGAGTAGAAATTGCCGAGCGGCGCCATCTCGCCCCAGCCGGTCAGCCCGCTATCGGAGGTGATGGCGACGATCACCGCGTCGAACGCATCGGCGACACGCCCCTTGGACATGCGATAGGGCCCGTCCACGAAGGGTTGCACGACATGGTAGGCTTTGATGGTTTTGATCTGCACGTGCTTATCCGTTGTTCGCGATGTTCAGATTTGCTGCCGGTTGGCAACGGTCGCCTTGGCGCCTTTTGAAGCTCGCTGTTCGAGGCTGCGCGCATAGGCAAGCAGTTCCTCGAAATCGAGGTCGATATGCTCGCGGGCATGGCGCTGGGCGGCGCGCATGTCGGAGCCCTTCAGCAGCCGCACATAGGTCTCGTGGATGTCTTCGGCAGGCACCGGCTCTTTGCGCGCCCGCTGGTGGAGGGCAAAATACATCTGCAGCCGGCTGGCCAGGCGCTGCCAAGTCTCCAGCAACACCGAATTGTCGGCCCATTCATGGATCAGGCCGTGCAATTGCAGCGCCGTTTCGATCTGGCGGGTGGTGTCGAGGTTGCGCGTCGCCTGCTTCACCGCCTCGTGGCGCCTGTCAAGCTCGTCGAAGAAGCGCTGGTCGCGAAGCCGCCAGGTCAGTTCGATAGCGAACTCATCCAGCACCTTGTTAAGCGAATAGGCATCGTCGATGTCCTTGGCGGTCACGTCGATGACGAAGGTTCCGGCGTAGGGAATGCTGGTCAGGATGCCTTCCTGCACCAGTTCGCGCATCGCTTCGCGTAGTGGCGCGCGGCTCACCCGCATCTGTTCGGCAATCCTGAGCTCGTTGAGTTTTTGCCCCGGTTCCAGCTGGCCGGTCAGGATCGCGCGCCGAAGCAGCGCCACGATCTCGGCGCGCCTTGTCGTATCCGCGATCGGAGCAAAATCCAGCTTCCCCATTCGGCCACTCCATAAGGAACCGAAATCAAGCAGATTGTCGACAATCTAACAAGTAGTTATTTCTGGATTCCGGGCGGAATGTCGGCGACTTCGTTCTCACGCAGCCCGGCCGTAAAAGCCGACTCGTTCCTCGTCGCTGAACATCACGCCTGATTTCTCATAGTAGGAGAACACCGCGATCATGCGCTCGCGTTCGCCTTCGACTGTGGTGACGCGATGCGCGGTGTTCTTGCCACGGAAGACGTTCAGCGTGCCCGGCTTCATGCGCAGTATCTTTGCCTCGGGGTCGCGCCCTTCGAGCAGCCTGGCGACGCCGTCGTAATTGGGATTGTCGTCCGATCGGAGATCGGTGCGGTATTCGAGATCGCCGCCGCGCTGCGCTGCCTGCAACAACAGGGTCGTGGTGAATTCCGAGCGGTCGAAATGCCAGTTCAGCGCCTCGCCGGCGCGGTAGGCCATCACATTGGTGCGCGCCAGCGGGTCCTGCATGACATGCAGCCGCGGCTTTCTCATCGCCGCCGCCAGGAAGCGCAGCAGCGGCTCGTATTCGTAGATGGCGAGCACGAGGCTATCGGGAATCTGGTCGGCGCAGACCGTATGGCTGATGGTCTCGACCTTACGCAGTGCGGGATGGTCGGGAGCGAGTTCCGGGAGATCGGGCTTGAAGTAGATGTTGTGCATGCGCCTGTGCACGTGCGACCGCGTCGCCATGACGGGCTGGATTTCCTGCACCGCCCGTTCGGCCACGCCAGGCCGCAAAAAACCCTCGAGATTGAACATGCCGTCGGCTTCCAGCGCCGCAGCCGAGGTCTCCACGAGGCGCTTCCACTCAGCGCTGCCCTCACGGTCGAGCGGGTACCGCTCCAGATCGAGAATGTCTTTCATCGTCTCATGCTCCAAGGTTCGAGCGTAGAAGACGGCAAAAAAATCTTTCTCTCAACGGCGAAAATTATTAGTCTTCCGCAGGAAAAACTTACGGAAGGTTCATGGAACGGCTCCCCCCGCTGAACGCGATCAAAGCCTTCGAGGTCGCCGCGCGGACTGGTAATTTTACTTTGGCCGCCACCGAACTCGGCGTTTCCTCGGCGGCGGTCAGCCAGCAGATCCGCAATCTCGAGACCTGGTTCGGCAAGCAGCTGTTCGTGCGCAGCGGCAACCGCGTCGCGCTGACCGACGCCGGCCACGCAATCTATCCGCAGACCGCACGCGCCTTGGGCGACATCGCGGCGATCGGTCGGCGCATGCTGGAGGGCGGGCTGAGGACGCGTCTCGTCGTCAGCGTGCCGTTTTCGCTGGCCGAATTGTGGCTGGCGCCCAGGCTGGCCGTTCTTCTCGATGCCTTCCCGCAAATGGCGATCGACGTCCGCGTCGAAGACGATCCCGTCGACCTGATGCGCCAGAACATCGATCTTCGCATCAGCTATGGCGACTATCACTATCCCGGTTTGCGGATGGTCCGCCTCATCCATGACGACGTCCTGCCGGTCTGCGCGCCGGACTTCTGGCAAAGATACGGCAACGATGCATCCAGCCTTGCGGATGTGCACGAGAGCTTGTTCATCCACACCAACTGGGGTCCGAACTATGCCTCGCATCCGACATGGGCGGATTGGTTTTCGGCGTCAGGCGGCAGCCGCGCGCCTGATCCCTCGCATGGACGCCGTGTCGGTCTGTCCAGCTTGGCGATCGTCTCGGCAAGGCTGGGTCTCGGAATTGCGCTTGGCCAGCGGGCCATGGCCCATGGGGACTTGGAAGCCGGGCGCCTAATCGCGCCCTCGTCGGTATCTCTGCGCCTCGGTCATCCCTATTGCGCCTTCATGCCTGCGTCAAAGGCTGAGCGCGCCGATGTTGCCGGGCTCGTCGCGCTGCTTGGAGCAATTCCAGGAAAAGTGCATAGCGGTTTTCCGTCCGGAATTGCGGAAAAACAAACATAGCAAAACGGCGCCCTTGGCGTGGGAGCCGAGGGCGCCGCTGGACCGGACCTGACGGGGGGGTATCAGGTGGCCGGTTTCTGTGGCAGCGGCGAGACCGGCATTCCCGGCCCGATCTTCTGCAGATTGCCTGTTATTACCTGGTCGCCTTCCGACACGCCGCTCGAGATGGCCACCAGATCGCCATTGGTCGGCCCGAGCGAAACGATGCGCTGGTCGACAGTGTTGTCCTTGCCGACGACGTAGAGGTATTTGCCGAGCTGGCTCGATCCCAGAGCAGTCTGCGGCACCATCAGTGCGTCGGGCTGCTGCTTGATGTGCAGCCTGACGCGAACATATTGGCCCGGCAGCAGCGTGAACTTGGCGTTGCCGATCGTCGCCCGTGCGGTGATGGTGCCGGTCGAACGATCGATCGTGTTGTCGATGAAGGTGAGCTGACCTCTCTGGCGCGGTTCCGTATCGCCGGGAAGCAGGACGTCGACATCGATGGGTCCCGCCGCGCGCGCTTCCTCGATCTGCGCCAGATCCGTTTCACTCGGATTGAAAGTGACATAGATCGGGTCGAGCTGCACCAGTGTGTTGAGCACCGTGCCGGCAACACTAACCAGAGTTCCGATAGAGGCCTGGTTACGGCCGACGCGCCCGGCGAACGGCGCCTTGATTTCCGAATAACTCAGATTGAGCTCGGCGGTCCGCACAGCCGCTTGGTTCACGGCGAGCGAGGCCTGGGCCTCGCGCAAGCTGCTGGTGCGCTGGTCGAACGCATCCTTGGCGATGTATCCGCTCTTGGCGAGCTCGGTGCCGCGGCCAAGGTTGGAACGGGCATAGTCAAGCGTTGCTTCGTCGCGCTGGACCTGCGCCTTCGCCTGGTCGAGGGCAGCGTGGAAATCCTCTGGAGCGATCTTGTAGAGAAGGTCGCCCTTCTTGACATCGCTGCCGTCGGGCGCAACCTGCTCCTGCAGATAACCCGGTACGCGCGCTTGCAGCGTGATGCTGCGGATCGGCTCGGTGCGGGCCGCATAGTCGAGATAGATCGGGATCGTTTTCTTGACGACGCTCACCACCGGCACCGGCATGACAAATGCTGCGGGCTCGGGCGCCGCGGGTTCGGGCGTTGCTGCACCTGCCGTGCCGGCGTTGAGGCCGAAATTGCCCATGTCGAGCAAGTGAACGCTCGCCATCGAGATCGCCCCCAGGGCGACGGCCGCTCCCAACGCAATTTTCCATTTACGCATGATCAATTCTCCAATCCTATTCGGCCGCTTCGGCCAATCGCTCGAAAGCGGGTTCCGCAGTGGGTTCAGTCGGCTCGGCAACGGGTTCGCTCTTGCTGCCGCGCTCGCGCAGTTGCTCGATCACCGCATAGAAGACCGGCACGAACACCAGCGACAGGATTGTCGCCGCGACCATGCCGCCAAAGACGGTGGTGCCGATCGACTGGCGGCTCGCTGCACCGGCACCTGTGGAGAACATCAGCGGCAGCACACCGAGGATGAACGCGAAGGCGGTCATCAGGATGGGCCGCAGCCGCAAACGCGCCGCTTCCATTGCCGCGTCGACGATGCTGAGACCTTCCTCGCGCCGGCGCCGGGCAAACTCCACGATCAGAATGGCGTTCTTTGCCGCCAGCCCGATCAGCATGACGAAGCCGATCTGCGAATAGACGTCGATCTGCATGCCGCGCATCAACAAGGCGACGAAGGCACCAAACAGGGCAAGCGGCACCGCGAGCAGAACCATGAAGGGCATGGCCCAGCTCTCATATTGGGCGGCGAGGATCAGGAAGACGAAAACCATGGCGAGACCGAAGACGATCGAGGCGATCGATCCAGCCTTGAGCTCCTGATAGGTGATGCCCGTCCATTCGTAGCCAAAATCCTTCGGCAGTGCCGTGGCAGCGGCACGTTCCATCGCCGCGACCGCCTGGCCTGAGGAGTAGCCGGGTGCAGCACCGCCGTTGATCAGAGCCGATGCATTGTTGTTGTAATGCGGGACGGTTTCCGGGCCGACGATAGGCACCAGCTTGCCGAGCGTGCTCAACGGCACCATGCCGCCGGAGGCGTTGCGCACATAGAGCCGCGAAATGTCGGCAGCACCCGCACGCGCATCCTTGTCGGCCTGGATCGTCACCCGGAAGGTGCGGCCGAACAGGTTGAAGTCGTTCACATAGAGCGAGCCGAGATAGATCTGCAGCGTGTTGAACACGTCAGGCAGGCTCAAGCCGAGCAGCTTCGCCTTGTTGCGGTCGAGGTCGTAGTTGAACTGCGGCGTCGACGTCGAGAACGACGAGAACAATTGCTGCGGGTTGAGCTCGGGTTGCTTGCGCGCCTCGGCGAGCACGGCTTGCGTCGCATCGTTGAGCGCAGCGCTGCCGCGACCGGTCAGATCCTCCACCTGGAATTCGAAGCCGCCGGTCGTGCCGATACCCGGGATCGAAGGCGGATCGAAGCTCAGCGCGAAGGCTTCCGGAAGTTCCATGAGTTTCGAGCGCACGTCGGCGACGAGCTTCGAGGCGCTCTGGTCAGGGCCGCGTTCGTCCCATGGCTTCAGGATCGCGAATTCCACCGCCGAGTTCGACTGGGCCGCGTTGGTGAGGAAGTTCAAGCCGCTGATCGAGCCGACGATATCGACGCCGGGGGTGTTCTGCAGGATGGCGCGTGCCTTGCGGGCTACGGCGTCGGTGCGCTCCAGCGATGCCCCATCCGGCAACTGGATGACGACGAAGAAATAACCCTGGTCCTCGACCGGGAGGAAGGTCGAGGGCAGTCGCTGCCAGACGAAATAGGTGGCGACAAGCCCGGCCGCGAACAGCCCGAGCATGATCCAGCGCAGGCGGATGAGGAAGCGCACACCATGGGCGTAGGCATTTGACAGCCGTTCGAAGCCCGTGTTGAACCAGCGGAACAGCACGAACTGCGTTGCCGGGCGGTGGCGCAGGAAGGCGGCGCTGAGCGCCGGGGTGAGCGTCAGCGAGACGAAGGCGGAGATGCCGAAGGAGATCGCCACCGTCAGTGCAAACTGATTGTAGAGCCGGCCGGAAACGCCGGGTATGAAGGCGACCGGCACGAACACGGCCATCAGCACGGCGGTCGTGGCGATGATCGGGCCGGTGACCTCGGCCATCGCCGCGCGCGTGGCAGCCAGCGGTTTGAGGCCGGCCTCCAGCTGGCGCTCGACGTTCTCGACGACGACGATCGCGTCGTCGACGACGAGGCCGATCGCCAGCACCATGCCGAGCAGGCTGAGCATGTTCAGCGAGAAGCCGAACATGTACATGACGACGAGTGTGGCGACCAGCGACACCGGAATCGCAATCGTCGGGATGATCGTGGTGCGCCAGCTCTGCAGGAAGATGAACACCACCGCGACAACCAGGACAAGCGCCTCGCCGAGCGTCACCAGCACGTCGTGCATCGACGCCGAGACGAAGCGCGTCGTGTCGTAGTGCATGGCGTAGCTGACGCCCTTCGGGAAACGGCCCGACAGTTCCTGCATCTTGTCCTTGACGCGCTGCTGCAGATCGAGCGCGTTCGAGCCCGGCATCTGGTAGACCGCGAGCACCACGGTCGGGTCTTCGCCGAAGAACGCCGACGACGAATATTGCAGGGCGCCGAGTTCGATGCGCGCAACGTCGCGCAACCGCACCAGCGAACCGTTCGCGGCATCGGCGCGCACGACGATATCGCCGAATTCCTTGGGGTCGCTCAGTCGGCCGACCGCGTTGACCTGCATTTCGAAAGCAGTGCCGGCCGGCGCCGGCGACTGCCCGATCTTGCCGGCCGCGACCTGGACATTCTGCTCGGCGATGGCGTTCTGGACATCGACGGCGGTGATGCCGAGATTGGCGAGCTTGTCTGGATCGAGCCATACGCGCATCGAATACCGCCGCTCGCCGAAGATCTGCACGTCGCCGACGCCTGGCAGGCGCTTCAGCGGGTCGACCACTTGCAGGTAGGCGAGGTTGCTGAGCGCGACCGGATCGACGGAGCCGTCGGGCGAGGTGAGGTTGACGATCAGGACGAAATTCGGGTTCTGCTTCTTGATCGTCACGCCGCCCTGGTTGACGATGGCCGGCAGCGAGGACGCCGCCTGCGAGACGCGGTTCTGGACGTCGACGGCGGCGGTGCTCAGGGAGTAGCCGACCTCGAAGGTGATGGTGATCGTCGACGAGCCGTCATTGGAGCTCGCCGACGACATATAGGTCATCCCCTGAACGCCGTTGATCTGCTGTTCGAGCGGCGTCGTGACGGTGTCGGCCACGACCTGCGCACTGGCGCCCGGGTAATTGGCGCTGACCACGACCTGAGGCGGCGTGATGTCTGGAAACTGCGAGACAGGCAGCAGGAAATAACAGATCGCCCCGGCGAGCACCATGATGATGGCGATCGACGATGCGAAGATCGGTCGGTGGATGAAGAAGTTTACCATGACACGTACGCCTCGCCCGATGCTCTCGCCTGGCCAAAGGCCTTGGCCACTCTGGACAGCCGCTGGATGCGCCTTTGACCCGAATCTTCGAGAAAACGATGCGGCGCCTTGCGGCCGTGCCCTTGCGCATCCGCAAGCGTACGCAGCATCGTCTCGAAAGAGCGCGGGTCGACGCGGTCGGCCTTCATCAGCATCCGGATCATCGGATCCTTAACAACTTCGTCGATCGTCAAATCTTTGCGCTGCGACATCGTAGCGGCTCCTGGCTTGCGATCCGCGGCGTTTGCCGCAGACCGGGTGGTCTTCTTGTTCGCGGCCAAAAATCGCCTAGGGCGCAGTTTCATGCCTGGGCCGATTCGGCGGAGGCTATTCACAGGCGCCTGCGAGATTTGACACGAGGCAATTGGGGTGTTACCAGTAAGTAACATCTAGAAGTTACAGACCGGTAACACCCTAGTCAAGAGGTGGGCCGAGGGATTTTTCGGAAACCCCGGAAACCAAGGAGGTTTTGATGGAAGACGGCACTGCGGAACGCGTCCGCCCCCGGGATCGCATCCTGGAGACGGCACGGGATATGTTCCACAAGCATGGCATCAAGGGCGTCGGCGTCGACGCGATCACTGAGGCCGCCGGTACCAATAAGATGACGCTCTACCGTCATTTCGAGTCCAAGGACGACCTGGTCATCGAATGCCTGCGGGCGACCGCCTGCAGCGCCAACGCGATGTGGCAGAAATTCGAGGCCGAGCATCCGGGCGACAAGCTTGCGCAGCTGCACGCCTGGGTCCGGATGGCTGCCGATTGCCTGTTGATGGACGGTCGCGGTTGCGACATGGCGAACGCCGCCATCGAGTTGAGCGAGACCGACCATCCGGCCCGTCGGGTGATCAAGGAGCTTAAGCAGGCTCAGCGCGATCGTCTGGTCGGCCTGTGCCGGGATGCCGGCATCGGACAGGCGGAACTTCTCGCCGATACATTGTCGCTGCTGCTTGAAGGCGCCCGCGTCAGCCTGCAAAGCGTCGGAGCCGAGGGCCCTAGCGCGCAATTCGTCCGCATGGCGGAAGGCCTGATCACCTCTTTCAGGGCCAGATAGTCTCGCAGGCGGCGGAACGACCGGTGGCGTGTTCATTGCGAGCCGCGCCGCCGAATGCTCTCTTGTCCGTTCGGATGTACCGTCATCGCGCGTCTCCTTTGCCGGTCTGTCGCCGCACCACCGGCGCGACCTGTTGCTTGGTGAGGCAGGATAGGACCGATGGCGAATTGGTGAGAGTGACAAGTGTGACGGGATTCCGGCGGATCCGCTGATCGCGGCTGCAACATGCCCTATCGCTCGCCGAACAAGCCGCTGGCGATCGCCGCTAAATGGCCATTCGACGCGCGGACCGATAATCTTGTCCGGTGATGGTCATGACCCCAGCCTTTGCCCAACACCCGGAGCCGGAACAAAAAAGCCCGCTGCCGGGAGGAGGTGGCAGCGGGCTTGATTTCGAATACGGCACGGGAGGAGGGTGTGCCGCACTCAGCGTCGGCATCGCATCTGGGAGGAGTAGATGGCCGACACCTGCGAAACTACCGATTGCCCAATGATTCGGCAATAACGAAAGATGCATAGCAGATGTGCAGATTTGCTGTATCAACCAAATCTTAACTATGGGGCAGATTGAACGTCGCCCTTTGCGCGGCGTCACTGCACCGGGACGTTTTCCTTGAAGATCAGGCGCGGTTCGATGAACTTCCGCGTCAAATAGGGTGCCGAGGAAGCGATCGAGCCGAGCAGGCGAATGACCGACTGCTCGGCGATCAGCCGCGCGTTTTGGTCGATGACGACATCAAGCAGATCATCGACGAGATAGCCGCGTGTCGCCCTTGTCAGGTCGTGACAGATGAACACCGGCTTCCTTTGCGGCTTGGCTTCCAGCAGCGCTTTCGCCACGCCAGAGCGTCCAGCGCCGACGCAATAGATGCCGAGCAGCTCCGGCTCGTTGTGCAGCGCCTTCATCGTCGCCCTGTAGCTGATATCAGGCTCATCGTTGATCTCGACGGCACTGGTGACGGTCAGATTGGGGAACTCCTCGCTGAGCACGGACCGAAAGCCCATTTCGCGTTCCTCGTGCCCGCGGTAGGAGCGTGAGCCGACGACCATTGCCAGATGGCCCCGGCGCCCGCCCAGGAAACGTCCCATCAACAGCGCCGCGGTGCGGCCGGCCACACGGTTGTCGATGCCGACATAGGCCGATCGCGGTGCGCCCGGCACGTCCGACACCAGCGTGACCAGGCGGATGCCGGCCTCGACGATCTCGCGCAGGATGTTGCGCGTTCTCGGATGATCGATCGCGATGACGCCAACGCCGTTTGCCCTAAGCGAGAGGTTTTCGACGGCTGCCTGCAACGCGCTCGGCGAGATGCCGGCGAGCTTGTGGATCCGGCAGGAGGCGACGAGCGGCAGGCGCGCCGCATAATCCTCGATATGATTTGCCAGATCCATCATGAAGGCGTTGGAGCCGATCGGCAGGAAGAATTCCAGATGCGCCGGCCGCGAGGGCAGTGTGACCTGATCCACGACCGGCAAATAGCCGAGCTGCTTGGCCGCCTCCATCACCCGCTGCCGGTTGGCCGCGCTGGCACCCGGCCGGTTGTTCAGCACCCGGTCGACCGTGGCGGTCGACAACCCGCAGCTTCTGGCGATGTCCGCAACGGTGGCTTTCATGGTCGCAGTCATAGGAGCTGATGTGATCCCGTGCCAGAGATACGGCGAACCCGGCTTCCAACTGGCCCGCTCAGCCCTGCGATTGCTTCCCCTGGACGATGGCGTCGTGGATCTGCTCGTCGGACATGCCGGTGATGATCCGTTCGACTTCCGCGACGTTGGTGTTCTTCGGATCGATATCGTCGGCGACCACCTTGCCGCGCCGCATGACGACGATGCGGTCGACCACCTGGAAGACGTGGTGGATGTTATGGGCGATGAAGATGCAGGAATGGCCTGAATCGCGGGCGCTGCGCACGAAGCTCAGCACGCCTTGCGTCTCGGCGACGCCCAGATTGTTGGTCGGCTCGTCGAGGATGATGAGGTCGCTGTCGAAATGCATGGCGCGCGCGATCGCCACGGCCTGCCGCTCACCGCCGGAGAGCGAGCCGATCGGCGTCGTCGGCGGGATGTTCTTCGAGATGCCGACCTGCTTGAGCAGATCGCGGGCGACCACGTTCATCGCCTCCTGGTCCATGCGGTTGAGGAAACGCGGCGGCTTGATCGGCTCGCGCCCGAGAAACAGATTGCGCGCGATCGACAATTGCGTGACCAGCGCCGAGTCCTGGTAGATCGTCTCGATGCCGTGGGCGATGGCATCGCTGGTGCTGCGGAAGTCCACCTTCTTGCCGCGGATGAAGATGTCGCCGCTGGTCAGCGGAACCGCACCCGACAGCACCTTGATCAGCGTCGATTTGCCGGCACCATTGTCGCCGAGCAGACCGACGATCTCCCTTTCATTGACATGGAAATTGGCGTCGACGAGCGCCTGCACGCGCCCGTAGGACTTGCGGATGTTTTCCATGCGGACAAGCGGTTCAGCCATGGTTCAAGTCCCTGCCTGATGCCGGCGTTCCAGCCATGAATGGAGCGCCATCATGCCGAGGATGATCGCGCCGATGAAGATGTTGTAGGCAAGGCCCGGCACGCCGATCAGCACGATGCCGTTGCGCATGACGCGCAGGATCAGGATGCCGAGCACGGTGCCGATGATGGTGCCGCGTCCGCCGGTCAGCGCCGTGCCGCCGATCACCACCATGGCGATGACTTCGAGCTCGTAGCCGGTGCCGCTGTTGGGATTGGCGGCGGAGGTGCGCAATGAGCTGATGACGCCGGCAAGCGAAGCCATGATCGATGACAGGATGAACAGGCCGATCTTGACGCCGCTGACGTTGACACCACGAGCCTTCGCCGCGTTGGGATTTCCGCCGGCCGCCTGGATCCAGTTGCCGGTCCGGCTCTGCGTCAGCACGTAGCCGAGTGCGATTGCGGCCGCGATGAACCAGAACAGCGACATGTAGATGCGGAACGGTCCAATGAAGAAATCGCCGACCAGCGCCTCGGCGAGCCAGCTGCCTTCGGCGCTCCAGGTGCGTTGCGGAAATCCGTTGGTGACGAACAGGGCGGTGCCGCGCACCACCAGCAGCATGCCGAGCGTCACCAGGAAGGACGGGATCTTGAGCTGCGTCACGAACCAGCCATTGACCAGCCCAATGAAGGCGGCAACCAGCAAGGCCACGACGAAGCCGGCTTCCAGCGAGGTGAGGCCGCTGTTGAACAGGGTCCACATCAAGACGGGCGAGAAACCGAACAGCGATCCGACCGAGAGGTCGAATTCGCCCGATGTCATCAACAGCGTCATCGCCAGCGCGATCAGGCCGAGCTCGACCGTGAAGGCCAGTATGTTGCTGATATTCTGCGGCGACAGGAAGTCGTGGTTGAACCCCCAGAACACGGCGAGCTCGACGACAAGCAGCACGAAGGGCCCAAATTCCGGCCTGGCGATCGAGCGTTGGATGATGGAACTATTTTCCACGTTGGACCCGCGACATGGTTGGAACTGGCCAAGCCTGGCGCCGCATAAAGCGGTTCGAGGTTCGGCGGAATGATGGGGATGACCGCGGCAGGCACCGCCGCGACCATCCCGATCGCGGTGTTATTTCCCGGACAGGATGTCGTCGTAGACCTGCGCAGTGTCCTTTTCGTAGAGCGCGCCGGTGATCACGTCGAACCCGGGCGGGATGCCGCTGGCGGCCATGTTGGCGAGCGAAAGTGCCACATAGCTGGTCGCCTGCGGATCCTGCCACTGCCCGGCATTCACGTAGCCGGTCAGTACCTCCTGGGTGGTATCGAGCGAGTTGCCCCAGCCGACGACCGGGATTTCGCCCGGCTTGATGCCGGCCTGGTCGAACACCCGCTTGATCGAGCCGGTCACCAGATCGCCGAGGCCGATGATCGCCTTGACCTTGGCCCTGTTGGCGGTGAGGTAGTCGACCATGCGGTTGATCGCTTCGGCCTGATCGAGCGTGGCTTCGGTGATCTCATAGGTGATGCCGAGCGGCTCGAAGACGCTCTTGATGCCTTCTTCTTCCTGGACGCCATAGGTGGCGCCCGGGATTTCGACCGGCATCCAGACGAAATCGCCCTTCTTCACCAGGCCCTTGTCGACCAGATACTGCGCCCAGTTCTTGCCGAAGGTGACGTTGTCGCCGCCGACATAGGCGTTGAAGTCCGCCTTCGGATCGGGCGTGTTGAAGTTGATGATCGGGATGTTTGCCGCCCGTGCTTCCTTGGCGAGCTCGATAAGGCTGCCCGGGTCGGGGCTGGTGGTGGTGATGCCGTCGGCCTTGGCGGCGATGGCCGCGCGAACCGCCTCCTGCTGGGATGCCACGTCGCCATTGTGGAACGAGGTATTGACGGTGTTGCCGGTGTCCGTCGCCCACTGCTTGGCGCCGGCTAGGAAATAGGTCCAGACCGGGTCGGCCGGGCCGCCATGCGAAATCCAGTAGAAGGTCTTGGCCTGCGCCGCCGCCGGAATGGCCAGCGCCACGATCAAGCCGAATACAAATAGTCGTAGCCTTGTCAGCATTTGATTTCCTCCCATTTTGAAAACTGCCTCCCTCCGACGACGATCACGGCAAACCTGATCGTATTCTTGCCAGCGCCGATCTGGATGCATCAGAGCATCCGCTTTTTCGGTCGATGGCAAGCCTCCATTTGCCAGTGGTAGTTGGCGCGCGACAATGCGCCATCACCCGTCCCATCAGATTGCATCAGTTTGGCTGATATTTTCCAGGCAGGCGGATCAGGCCGAGACTTCTCTCCGTCGCAGTCGGGGGCGGAACCTAGATAAGATCGGCCTTGGCGAGATCGCGCATCAGATGGCTGGCGCCATAGGTCCAGTGGGGACAGTCGGGCGACAGCCGCACCCGGTTGACCAGGGCGCCGAATTTCTCCGACGAGATGGTGACGATGTCGCCGACCTTGTGCGTAAAGCCCTTGCCCTTTTCGCCGCGATCCTTCGATGGCACGAACATGGTGCCGAGATAGAGCGCCAACCCGTCCGGGTATTGGTGATGCGGACCCATGGCGGCAGCGACCAGCTCTTCAGGCGAGCGGCTGATCTCGGCCATCGAGCTTGCACCTTCCAGCGAGAAACCGTCCTCGCCCTCGACCTTCAGGCGCACGGTGGCCTGCTTCACATCATCGATGGAAAAGCTATCGTCGAACAGCCGGATGAACGGACCAAGTGCTGCCGAGGCGTTGTTGTCCTTGGCCTTACCGAGCAACAGGGCCGAGCGCCCTTCGACGTCGCGCAGATTGACATCGTTGCCGAGCGTCGCGCCGACGATCCGGCCGCTGCTGGCGGCGATCATGGCGATCTCCGGCTCCGGATTGTTCCAGGTGGAAACCGGATGCAGGCCGACATCGGCACCGAAGCCGACCGAGGCCATCGGCTGGCATTTGGTGAAGATCTCGGCATCGGGGCCGATACCCACTTCCAGATATTGCGACCAGGCGCCGCGCTGGATGAGCTTGGCCTTGATCTCCATCGCCTCCGGCGAGCCTGGCTTGAGCTTCGACAGATCGTGACCGATCAGCCCGGCAATGTCGGCGCGAATGGCGTCGGCTTTTTCCGCCGAGCCGCGCGCCTGCTCCTCGATGACCCGTTCGAGCAGGCTGACGACGAAGGTGACACCCGACGCCTTGACCGCCTGCAGGTCGACCGGGGAAAGAAGGGATGGTTTTTCCGGATCGCGCGCGGCCTGGAAACTGTTGGCGGCGATTGCGTCGAGCGACCCGATCGGTTCGCCCCCGGCAGCGTGGACGTAGCCAGCCGGATCCGGCATCTCGCAGACGTCGCGCACGGTTGGTGCCATGCTCGACGTGATGTCGAAGACAGTGCCGTCGCGAACCGTGACCACCAGCGGATGGGACCTATCGCTTGTCCGGGCGCGGCCGATGAAGAGGCCCTCGTCGGGCAGGAGAGTGGTGTTCGTCATGGCTACGGTCCTCTGCTGTCTTGTTCTGCTGTGACGGTCGTCACTGTCGGACCAATGGTTCATCAAAAGCCTGGCCCGCGGCGGCGGCACTTTCAACAAATTCCCGCCAAAGGTCTATCCCGTTCCTCGCGGTCGAGCCATCCGCTGTATTTCGCATCGCCGGACGTCATCCATTTCAATCCGCTGATGCCGAGATCAAAACGCTCTTTCAAAATCATGAAATCGTCACTAGGATTTTCATTTGACGAAACCCATTTCAGGTGACCTTTGCCCGTGCCGTTTTCCGATCCGATCTGGCAGAAGCCGCCGGCGGCCCCTGCGTTCCAGTCGCTTTTTCCCGGCGGGCAACGTGTCGATGTCGTTATCGTCGGTGGCGGGATCCTCGGTCTGTCGACTGCCTTGCATGCAGCCCGGCTTGGGCTTGCCGTGCAGGTGCTGGAAGCCGGCGAGATCGGCCAGGGCGCATCGGGCCTGAATGGCGGCCAGGTGATCCCCGGCCTTAAATATGATCCGGAATGGCTGCTGGAGCATTTTGGCCCCGACCGCGGCGAGATCCTCGTCAATTTTGCCGCCTCGACGGCGGACGCCGTCTTCGAATTGATCCGCGACGAGAAACTGGCGGTGCCGTTCGTTCGCAACGGCTGGATCCAGGCAGCGCACACCGAGACGGCGCTGAAGGCGGCGGCGAACAGGGACCGCCAGTGGCAGGCCCGCGGCGCCGATGTCCGGCTTCTGAGCCGGACCGAGATCGCCGCGTTGACTGGCGCGCAGGGCTATCTCGGCGGCTGGCTCGACCGCCGCGCCGGCGTTATCGATCCGCTTGCCTACACGTCGGAGCTGGCACGGATCGCCTCGGCCGCAGGCGTGAAGATTGCCGAGCGCCAGAAGGTGATACGCCTCGACAAGAACGCCGGCCTGTGGCGCATCTCGACGGAAGGCGGCGCCGAATTGCAGGCGAAAGCGGTCATTCTGGCGACGAACGCATATACCAGCGATTTGCTCCCCGGTCTCGCCGAGACAATCGTTCCGCTGCACTCCTTCCAGATCGCGACAGCGCCGCTGCCGCCCGATGTGGCAGCCGGGATTCTGCCGGAGGGGCAAGCGGTTTCGGACTCGCGCCGCATCCTCGTTTATTACCGCAAGAGCGCCGACGGGCGGCTGGTGCTTGGCGGGCGCGGCCGGATGGCGCTGCCGACCAGCGAAGGTGACTGGGCGCATCTCGAGCGCGCGCTGCTCCGGCTCTATCCGGCGCTGTCCGGCGTCGCCATCGAAAAGCGCTGGTTTGGCCGGGTGGCGATGACGCCGGATCACCTCCCGCATATCCACGAGCCCGAGCAGGGCCTGCTGGCCGTGGTCGGCTGCCAGGGCCGTGGCGTCGGCCTGATGACCGCGCTTGGCGAGCGCATCGCTGGTTATCTGGCGAGCGGTGATGCCAGGCAATTGCCATTCCCGGTCTCTCCGATCCGGCCGATCCCGTTCCACGCCTTTCGGCAGATCGGCGTTGCCGCGACGATCGCTTGGTATCGTATGCTGGATGCATTCGAGCGCTGATTTCATGCCGGCGCAGGAAACAGCTTGACAGTTTCACGATTATGAAAAAATCTTAGGCGATTTCAAAATTTCGATGGGCAATCCGATGTCGACCATCGTTGCAACGCAGCCGCTGCCGGAATCCCGGTTTTCGCCGGGTTTCCGGTTGGCCATGCTGCTGCCGGGCGGACTGGTCACCTTCTTCCTGATCCTGTTTGCCCTCGGCCTCGTGCTTTTCCTCGCCTTTCGCGGCAATGACGGTTCGCTGCTGGGCGCCGGTTTCACTTTTGCGAATTTCACCACGGTGGCGTCCGACCCGCTGTACTGGACGGTGACGCTGCGCTCGCTGGCTATCGCCGGTCTGGTGACGCTGGCAACGGTCGTCACCGCCTATCCCGTCGCCTGCTATCTTGCCTTCCACGCCGGCCGGCGGCGCGGCCTGCTGTTGTTTCTGGTGACACTGCCGTTCTGGACCAGCTATCTCCTGCGCGTCTTCGCCTGGAAGATCGTGCTCGCCTACAATGGCGTGCTGAACTCGGCGCTCATCGAAAGCGGTATCTGGTCCGAGCCGACATTGGCGTTTCTCAACACACCGGCCGCCGTCGTCGTCACGCTGGCTCACGCCTACGCGCCATTCGCCATCCTGCCCATCTACGTGGCACTGGATACCATCCCCAAATCGCTGCTCGAAGCCGCCTCCGATCTCGGCGCCAGGCCGTTCACCAGCTTCCGCCGCGTCGTGCTGCCGAACTCGATGCCAGGGGTGCTGGCGGCGGCCCTCGTCGTCTTCGTGCCGACGGTTGGCGACTATGTCACCCCGGCGCTGGTCGGCGGCCCTGCCAGCACCATGATCGGCACGCTGATCCAGGCCCAGTTCGGCAAGGCCAATGACTGGCCGTTTGGCGCAGCACTCGCTGTCGCCGTCATGCTGGTCATCCTCGCCGTGGTGCTGGTCGTGCGTTTCGCCGACCGCAGGTTTGGCAGCCGGACATGAGCGCGGCGCGCATAGACGCAAAGAAAGGTGGGAGTTGGCTCGGCGCCTACGTGCTTGTCTATCTGGTATTCCTCTATTTGCCGGTATCGCTGATCCCGCTTTTCTCCTTCAATGCTTCGATCCAGGCGGCGTTTCCGCTGCAAGGCTTCACGTTTGAATGGTACGCGACGCTGTTCGGCAATTCGGCGCTGTCCGGCGCTCTTGCCAACAGCCTCGTCATCGGCGCGATTGCCGCCACCGGCGCGACGCTTTGCGGCATCACCGTGTCCTATATGGACCTCTACGGCCGCTCGCCGCTTGCCCTCACGATCAGCGCCATCGCGCGGCTGCCGATCCTGATCCCCGGCGTCATCGTCGGTATCTCGCTGCTGATCCTGGTCAATCTCATCGGCTTCGGTCCGTCGCGCATCGCCATCGTCCTCGGCCACATATTGGTGGCGCTGCCGACGACGGTGGTGATCATGAAAAGCCGCTTCGCCGCTATCCCGAATACGATCCGCGAGGCCGCGCTCGATCTCGGCGCTTCCGACTGGACGACATTCAGGCGGGTCATGCTGCCGCTCAGCCTGCCCGCCATTGTGTCGGCGTTCATGCTGGCCTTCCTGACCTCCTTCGACGAGTTCATCGTCGCCTTCTTCCTGGCCGGCACCGAGCCGACGCTGCCGCTTTATATCTGGAGCCAGCTCCGATTCCCGAAGTCGCTGCCGACCGTCATGGCGCTGGGCACTGCCATCCTGGCCGTGTCCTTCGTCATCGCGGCAATTGCCGAAATCCTGCGCCATCGCGGGCTTGCCGCCGCTCAGCGGCCGGTGCCCGCCGACCTGTCCAAACCAGAAGAAACCGAAAGAGGAGAACTGCAATGGCATTCGACCTGAAATCGATAAATCGCAAGACAGTCCAAGCCGGATTGGCCGCCTTCGCGCTGGCGCTTTCGTCGACCGTCGCGTTTGCGGCCGACAAGCTGCAATATTTCACCTGGTCGGGCTACGAACTGCCCGACTTCAACAAGAGCTTCCTCGTCGCACACCCCGATGGCGTAGAAGCCTCGATGTTCGGCGACGACGATGATGCCTTCACCAAGGTCAAGGCCGGTTTCCGCCCTGATGTCGCGCATCCCTGCTACGACAAGGTGGCGCGCTGGAACAAGGAAGGCCTGCTGCAGCCGATCGACACCAAGCGCATCAAGAACTGGGATTCGATTTTCCCGGTCTTCAGGAACCTGCCCGACCTGCAGGCCGGCGACGGCAAGGTCTGGATGGTGCCGTGGGACTGGGGCAACACCTCGATCCTCTACCGCACCGATCTCGTGAAGAACCCGGAACCGAGCTGGAACTTGCTGTGGGACAAGCAATATGCCGGGCGCATGGCGACGATCGACGCCGTCCACGACACGCCCGTGGTGGCGGCCCTTCTCGCCGGCGTCAATCCATTCGACATGACGCCGGAACAGATGCACAAGGTGGCTGAAAAGCTGCGCGAACAGCGCCCGCTGCTCTCGAACTACACCACCGACATGACCTCCGTCGAACAGGCACTGGCCAGCGGCCAGCTGGTCGCCGCCATGACCTGGAATGCGTCAGCCACCTCGCTCAAGAAGCAGGGCGTTCCGGTCGAGTTCATGAAGCCGAAGGAAGGAATGCTGACCTGGTCGTGCGGCTTCGTCATGCTCAAGGATGCCAAGAACGTCGATCTCGCCTATGACTTCATCAACAGTCGGCTGGAGACAGATTCGGGAAAATACCTGATCCAGGCTTATGGCTACGGCAGTTCGACCAGCTCGGCCTTCGCCGCGGTGCCGAAGGAAGAACTGGAGAAACTGCAGCTGCCGTCCGATCCGGAAGTGATGCTGAAGACCACCGTCTTCACCGGGCCGATGAAACAGAATGACGAACTCGCCAAGATGTTTGAGAAGGTCAAGGCAGGCGGCTGAGTCTGGCCTTCCCTTCTCCCCTTGTGGGAGAAGGTGGATTGGCGCGCAGCGCCAAAACGGTTGAGGGGTGTTGGACGGAGTGCCGTCGGTGCCAAGCTGGAACACCCCTCATCCGACCGAGCTTCGCTCGGCCACCTTCTCCCACAGGGGGAGAAGGGAAAGCCGCCGTGCCGAAAACGAGGTCGGGAAACAGATGGACATACGAAACGAAACCGCTGAAAAGCCGAAGGACGACGCCGATGTGCGGGTCGGCCGGCGCGTGCGGGCGCTCAGGCTGGGACGCAATCTTTCGCTGGCCGAGCTTGCCGCCAAGGCCGGCGTTTCGATCGGTGCGCTCAGCCAGATCGAGCGCGGCCTGTCCTCGCTTCGCGTCAAGGTGATCTGGCCGCTTGCCGCCGCGCTCGACATCGAGCCGTCGGCGCTGATCGCCGACGGCAACGATGCCGGCAACGACCTCTATTGCGTGCGCGCAAACAGCCGTCGGCAAATCCCGGTGAAATCGGAAGGCATTGCCAAGGCGCTGCTGTCGCCGCCGGCCGCCACGCTCACCGGCATGCTGGTGACGGTGGAAGCCGGCGGCGGCACCGCCGAGGCCTATGCGCACGCCGGCCACGAATTCGGGTTCGTCATGTCGGGCGAGGTCGAGCTTGTGGTCGATTCCACCACCTATGGGCTGAAGGCCGGCGACAGCTTCGCCTTCAAGAGCACCTTGCTGCATGCCTTCCGCAATCCGGGCGTCGAGCGCTGCCAGATTCTCTGGGTCAACACGACCAAGCCGTCCGAGGTTCGCGATGGCGCCTGATCCTCTCGTCCGGCTGGATGCGGTGTCGAAGATGTTCCCCGGCGGCATCGTCGGTCTCGACACCATCGATCTCGACATTGCCCGCGGCGAGTTCCTGACGTTGCTCGGACCCTCCGGCTGCGGCAAGACCACCAGCCTGCGGGTGATCGCTGGTTTCGAAAGCCCGTCAAGCGGGCGGGTGCTGCTCGAAGGCCGTGACATCACGGCACTCAGGCCGTTTGACCGGCCGGTCAACACCGTGTTCCAGGACTATGCGCTGTTTCCGCACATGGACGTCGCCGAAAATGTCGGCTTCGGCCTGTCGCTGCGCAAGCTTTCCGGGGCAGAACAGGCAAAGCGCGTCGGCGAAGCGCTCGACATGGTTGGCCTTGCCGAAAAGCTCGGCGCCCGCGTGTCCGAATTGTCGGGCGGCCAGCGCCAGCGCGTCGCGCTTGCCCGTGCCATCGTCTGCGAACCGCGTGTGCTGTTGCTCGACGAGCCGCTATCGGCGCTCGACGCGCATCTGCGCGAACAGATGCAGGTCGAGCTGAAGCGGCTGCAGTCGCGGCTTGGCACCACTTTCGTCATGGTCACCCACGACCAGACCGAGGCGCTGTCGATCTCCGACCGCATCGTCGTCATGAACAAGGGCCGTATCGAGCAGATCGCACCGCCGGCAGCGCTCTACGACCGGCCTGCCACCAAATTCGTCGCCAGTTTCATCGGCACGATGAACCTGCTGCAGTCGCGTTTTGTCGGCCGTGACGGCGATCGGTTGCATTTCAACGCCGGCGCCTTGCCGCTGGAAGCCACGTCGGAAACCGGCGAAGCACCGGGTGAAGGCGCGGTGCGAACCATCGGCGTGCGTCCGGAGGATCTTTTGGCAGCAACCGAAGCGGCGACCGGCACCGCGCCGGCGCGGGTGAGCAGCATCGTCTTTTACGGCCGCACCTTGCGCCTGCACGCCGAATTGGGGCAGGGGATACCGGTGGTGATCGACGCGCCACGCCGGGCGGAAGGTTTTCAATTCAGCGTCGGCGACGTGGCGCATATCAGCCTGCGCCGTGGCGCTAACTGCCCTATGCTACCCAGCTAATCTGTTCCCTATCTTTTCCAGAAAACCGGAGCATTGCCTGATGAGCAATCATCTGAACTTCTTTATCGACGGAAAATGGGTCGCGCCCGTGGTGCCGGCAACGCTGGATGTGATCGACCCGTCCACTGAAGAGGCCTACACGAAAATCTCCGTCGGCTCGAAGGCCGATGTGGATCGCGCCGTGGCTGCGGCCAAGGCGGCCTTTCCGGCCTTTTCCCAAACCAGCAAGGCCGAGCGTCTGAAGCTGCTGAAGCGCATCCTCGAGGTCTACAACGAGCGCTACGAGGATATCGCGCAAGCTGTCTCCCAGGAGATGGGCGCGCCGATCACCTGGGCGCGCGAGGCGCAGGCCTGGGCAGGCAGGGCGCATATGGAATCCACCATCAAAGCGCTGGAGGATTACGAATTCAGCGAAAAACGCGGCGGCACCATGGTGGTCAAGGAACCGATCGGCGTCTGTGCGCTGATCACGCCGTGGAACTGGCCGCTCAACCAGATCGTCTGCAAGGTGGCGCCGGCGATCGCCGCCGGCTGCACGGTCGTGCTGAAGCCTTCCGAGATCGCGCCGATCAGCGGCATCATCTTTTCGGAAGTGATGGAAGCGGCAGGCACGCCGAAGGGGGTCTACAACATGGTCAACGGCACCGGTCCCGACGTCGGGCAGGTCATGGCCGGCCATCCCGATGTCGACATGGTTTCCTTCACCGGTTCGACCCGGGCCGGCATTATCGTCGCCAAGACGGCGGCCGAGACGGTCAAGCGCGTCGCCCAGGAGCTCGGCGGCAAGTCGGCCAACATCGTGCTTCCCGACGCCGACTTCGAGGCGGCCGTGCGCAAGGGCGTCAACGCCTGTTTCGGCAACAGCGGCCAGTCCTGCGACGCGCCGACGCGCATGCTGGTGCCGGCAGCCCGCCACGACGAGGCGCTGACGATCGCCAAGAAGGCGGCCGAAGCGCACAAGGTCGGCGATCCGCGCTCAGAAGAGACCAAGCTCGGGCCGGTGGTCAGCAACATCCAGTTCGACAAGATCCAGCGGCTGATCGAGGCCGGCATCGCCGAGGGTGCTACGCTGGTCACCGGCGGCCCCGGCCGGCCGGAGCACCTCAACCGCGGCTACTATGTCAGGCCGACCGTTTTCGGCCACGTCACACCAGGCATGACCATCGAGAAGGAGGAGATTTTTGGGCCGGTGCTTTCGGTCATCTCCTATGATGACGACGACGACGCGGTGAAGATCGCCAACGACACCGTCTATGGCCTCGCCGCCTATGTGCAGTCCGGGGATATCGACCACGCGCGAAAAGTCGCCGGCCGCCTGCGCGCCGGACAGGTCTCGATCAACTATCCGGAGTGGGACACGTTCGCGCCCTTCGGCGGCTACAAGCAATCCGGCAACGGCCGCGAATATGCCGACTGGGCGATCCATGATTTCCTCGAGATCAAGGGCATCATCGGCTACGGCGCCTAGCGCATGACCCGAACAGCGCCGCGCGTTTAAGAAGGACGCGCGGCGCTGTAGCGTGGCCAATCCAAACTATTCGGCGGCTTCGCGGACAGGGATCAGGCGCCGCTCGACCTGTTGGAGATGCAGGCGCATCGCCGCGGCCGCGCCGCCAAGGTCGCGTTCGGCGATCGCCTCGACGATCCGTTCATGGTCGGCAAAGCTGTGATGGTCCGCCGGAGGACGGGCGCCATCTGAACGAAGACGTCCCCAGACCACGGTTCGGCGCACCGCGTTCAGGACGTCGAACAGGCCGAGCAGCACATTGTTGCGGCTTGCCTGCGCAATCTGCCGGTGGAGCAGATTGTCGATGTTCTCATATTGCCGCCATGTGACGGCTTCCCGCGTCTGCACCAGCGATTGCCGCATCGCTGCGATATCCGAAAGCGTGGCGTGCAGCGCCGCTTCGCGCGCAATCTCGGGCTCAATGATGAGACGCGCGCGCATCACGTCGGCCGGATTCGTGCGCCCGGCGATTTCCGAAATCCCAATCGTCTCCTCGACCGGTCCACTGCCGACGAAGGTGCCCCTGCCGACGTGACGCCAGATGCGGCCGTCTTTCTCGAGCACCGCCAGCGCCTTGCGCAGATCGCCGCGCGATACGCCGAGGCTCTCGGACAGTTCCCGCTCGGCAGGCAGCCGAGTCTCGCCGGCATGGTCCATCTGGGCAAGATAGGCCTGAAGCTGAACCAGGGCGGCGTGGCCGCCATTACCGGGATCGTCCATCAATTTAACCAATTCGCATAAGATTTCCCTTTGTTGGTGTTAAAACGATTAGCGCAAACCGTCAACTGCCGAGTTTTCTGGGCGAACGTGTCCGACACGCCGCAGTTTCTCCTTGACCAATCCGGTCTGTGGCCTTAACCAATTAAGGTAATGGTTACAAGAAACGGGAGGAATGACAATGGCCAGCATCACCAGACGTACCATCCTTGCCACCGCTTTTGCTGCGGCCCTGGCGTGTGCAATGCCCCTGTCGGCCGCGAACGCAGGTGACATGCGCATCGCATTCGGCGACCTTCCGGGTATAGAATCCATCCAGACACTGGCCGCGATAGAGCGCGCCAAGGAACGCGGCGTGAATGTCGAACTCATTGTTCTCAATGACGAGGATCTGGCAGCCCAGGCCATTGTCGGCGGCCAGGCCGATGTTGGCATCGGCGCGCCCTATACTCTTATCCAGAAGGTGGGTGTGCCGATCCGCATCTTTGCGCAGATATCGACGCTGCGCTTCTTTCCTGTCGTCAACAGCGAATTCTACAAGGAATGGAAGGATCTCGACGGGCAGGAAGTCGCAGTGCAGGCGCGCGGCTCCGGCACCGAGGCGGTCATGCTGCTGATGGCGAAAAACCACGGCATCAAGCTCGGCAACATCAGCTATGTCCCGGGTTCCGAGGTCCGCCGCAATGCGCTGCTCCAGGGGACGCTGAAGGCCTCGATCGTCGATGCCGCCAACAGGCGCGCGCTTGAGGCCGAAGCTCCCGGCAAGTTCATCGTCTTGCCGGTCGAGGATCTCGGCGCCTCGGACGAAGCGCTTTTCGCGACCGCAGACTATCTGAAGAACAACGCCGCCGATGTCGATATCCTGGTCGAGGAATTGATGAAGACCGCGCGCGAAATCACCGCGAACCCGGCGGTGGCGGTCGAGCTCCGCAACAAGTACAAATTGCTGCCGGATCTCGGCGCGGAGGCTGACGGCGAAATCACCGAATATTATAAGGAAACCGCGGAAGCCGGCAGCCTCGCGCTGAATGGCGGCGGAGCGGATGCGGCCGCCGACGACTTCGCCTTCTTCAGCCTTGCCGGCCAGATCGAAGGCGATCCCGCGAGCCTCAAGGTCGAGGACTTCTGGGATGTCTCGGCACTCGACCGCGCTGTCGCCAAGCTCGGCAAGAAATAGGCGGCCTGCCGGATGGCTGTAAGCATCAGAACCGACGGCGAGGCTGCCAGCCTCGCCCCTCTTTCCAATCGCAGCGCAACGGGCGCATCGTGGGACCAGCCGATCCTGCTCAGGCTCGTGTCGATCGCCCTGTTCGCGGGGGTTTGGGAGGTGGCCGGGCGCATTCCCGTCAGCTTCGCCTTCCCAACTTTTTCCGACACGATCATCGCATTTTTCGGACTGCTCGCCGACGGCAGCTTGGCAACTGCCTACCTTTCGACACTGCAGCCGCTGGTGCTCGGCGTTGTCCTGTCGGCGTTCCTGGGTGTCGGTCTCGGCACCATCTGCGGCTTGTGGCGCACCGGCGAATGGCTGGTGATCCCCGTGTTCATCGTGCTCCAGGCGGCACCTGTCGCCGCCTTCATTCCGATGGTCACCTTCGTCTACGGAATAGGCATGACCGCCAAGACGCTCGCCGTCATGATCCTGGCGCTGCCTGTCATCGTGCTCAACACCTACAAGGCCGTCCGCAACGTCAACGAGTCGCTGCTCGTCATGTGCCGATCGTTCATGGGCACACGCTGGCAGACCGTCTCCAAGATTATTCTTCCGGACGCCAGCCCGGTGATTTTTGCCGGTCTGCGCCTCGGCGTTGCTGCCGGGTTTGTCGGCGTGGTGCTCGCCGAACTGCTGATCACCCCGACCGGCATCGGCGATCTAATCACCTTCCACCGCTCGCGCGCAGACTACGCCGAGATGTACGCAACAATTGCCTCGATCATTGCGCTTTCCACCCTGACGCTCGTCTTTCTGCAGTGGGTGGAAGTCCGTGTTTTCAGGCCCGAGAGTAGAGGTGCTTAACATGGGCGCGACCGCATTGCGAAATGGACCGTCGCCGGTTCCCGCACCGATCGATTCAATCGTGGAGGTGAGGGGAATTTCCAAGACCTACGGCAATGTCGAGGCGTTGCGCGGCATCGATCTCGACTTTCCCAGGGGCAAGCTGACCAGCCTTCTCGGACCCAGCGGTTGCGGAAAGACGACGCTGTTGAAGATCATAGCGGGGCTGATACGGGCCGATGGCGGCACCGTCGCGATCAACGGCAAGCGCGTCAGCGCACCAGGCCCCGAACGCGCTTTCGTGTTCCAGGACTTTGCGCTGATGCCCTGGGCGACCGTGACACGCAACGTGGCCTTCGGGCTGGAATTGCGCGGCACCAACAAGGCCGAGCGCGAGGAGACCGCCCGCCGCTACATCGCCGAGGTGGGTCTTGCCGGCTTTGAGGACAAATATCCGCACGAACTATCGGGCGGCATGCGCCAGCGCGTCGGCCTGGCGCGGGCCTTGTCGGTCGATGCCGACGTCCTGCTGCTCGATGAACCGTTTTCGGCGGTCGACGAGCAGAACCGGCGCAAGTTCCAGGAAGACCTGATCAGGCTGCGCACCAACCAGAACAAGACCTTCATCTTCGTGACGCATTCGATCGAGGAGGCGGTCTACATCTCCGACCGCATCGTGTTGCTGTCGCCGAGACCCGGCCGGGTCTCGCAGATCATCGAACCGGAAATCGATCGCTCCGGCGACCCGGAGCGCATCCATCGCGACAGGCACTATCTCGATACCGTCGATGAGATCTGGCAGGGGCTGAAGCAATATGTGGAATGACCGGCCATGACCTTGTTTGGCTACCGTGTACCAATGATGGCGTCCCTGCTGGTCTGGTGCGTCGTATGGGAAATCGTCGGCCGGCTGGACCTTATCTTTCTGCTGCCGCCGTTTAGCGACGTGCTGGCTGCAGCGTTCAATCTCGTGCAGACCTCGTCCTGGCAGAGCGCGACGGTCACGACCCTTCGCGCCTTCGCCACGGGCATGGCCCTGTCGATCGTCATCGGCGTGCCACTGGGCGTCCTGATGGGACGCGTCAAGATTGCCGATGATTTGCTCGGCATGTGGGTCAACATCTTTTCAAGCGCACCGCTCTCGGCCATCGTCCCGGTGCTGATGATCCTGTTCGGCTTCGGCGAGAAGACGATCGTTGCTGCGGTGTTCCTGTTTGCGATCTGGATCATCGTTCTCGACACACGCGCCGGGGTCCGCCATATCTCGCCGTCGCTGATCGAAATGGCGCGTTCCTATGGCGCCTCGCGGCCGGCGCTCTACACCAAGATCATCCTGTGGGCGGCGCTTCCGGAGATCCTTGCCGGCATCCGCCTCGGCCTCATCCGCGGCGTCAAGGGCGTCGTCATCGGCCAGTTGCTCGTTGCCATCGTCGGTTACGGCGCGCTGTTCGAGACCTTCTCGCGAAATTTCCGGATGGCCGAATTCTGGGCCTTGACCATCATCCTTTTTGCCTTCGCCCTGCTGATCGCCGAGCTGATCGAGAGGGCCGAAGCCAAAGTCGAATACTATGCAGGAGCAAGACAGTGAACATGCACGGCACGACCTCAAGCTACGTCATCGAACCGACCGCAATCCCGAGCATTCCGGTGGCGGGAACCGACAAGATGTTTCCGGTGCACCGGGTCTATTGCGTCGGGCGGAACTATGCCGCGCATGCCGTCGAGATGGGACACGACCCCAACAAGGAGCCGCCGTTCTTCTTCCAGAAGAACCCCGACAACCTCAATGTCAGCGGAGAATTTCCATATCCCCCGGCCTCCAACGATGTGCATCACGAGATCGAAATGGTCGTGGCGCTGAAAAGCGGCGGGACGGATATCCCGGTCGAAAGGGCTCTGGACTGCGTATTCGGTTATGGCGTAGGTCTCGACATGACGCGGCGCGACCTGCAAGGTAAGGCGAAGGACATGGGCCGTCCATGGGAGGTCGGCAAGGCCTTCGAGGCATCGGCGCCATGCACGCCGTTGGTTCCGGCAAGCTCGATCGGTCATCCAACCCAGGGCGCGATTTGGCTGGACGTCAATGGCGAGCGCAAACAGACCGGCGACCTCAACCAGATGATTTGGAAAGTTCCCGAAATGATCAGCTATCTCTCAGGTCTTTTCACGTTGATGCCGGGGGACATCATTCTTTCCGGCACGCCAGCGGGCGTCGGCGCGGTCATTCGCGGTGATGTTCTTCGCGGTCATATCGATGGCGTCGGCGACCTAGAGGTTCGCGTTGTCTGAAGCGTCGATCATTGAACGGCTTGCCGCCGGAGCGGACGGTGCGCCGGCGATCTCGGCGCCGGACAGAACCACGCTCACCCATGGCGGACTGCGCCGGCTGATCTCCGAAACGGCTGCGCGGCTCAATGCGCTCGGCCTAGGCCGTGGCGACCGGGTGGCGATCGTGTTGCCAAACGGCCCGGAGATGGCGACGGCCTTTGTCGCCGTGGCGGCCGCCGCCTCGACGGCGCCGCTCAATCCGGCCTACCGGGCCGACGAGCTCGATTTTTATCTTTCCGACATCGGCGCCAACGCAATCCTGGTCGCCGAGGACGAAAGCGGCCCGGCGACCGCCGTCGCCGAGCGTCTGGGCATAGCTGTGCTCAGGCTCATCGCGCGGGGTGACGCGCCAGCCGGCAGCTTTGAGATTGAGGGCAAACCGGTCGGTCCGTCTGTTTTTTCCGGACTGGCTGAGTATGGCGACATCGCGCTGTTGCTGCACACCTCAGGCACCACGTCGCGCCCCAAGCTGGTGCCGCTCAGCCATGCCAATCTTGCCGCCTCGGCCGCCCATATCGGCGCCACGCTCGGCCTGACATCAGGTGATCGCTGCCTCAACATCATGCCGCTGTTCCATATCCATGGGCTGATCGCGGCGGTGCTGTCCTCGCTTGCATCAGGTGGCAGCGTCTTCTGCACGCCGGGCTTCAACGCGCTGCGCTTCTTCCATTGGCTGGGCGAGGCGCGGCCGAGCTGGTACACGGCGGTGCCAACCATGCATCAGGCGATCCTGCCGCGCGCCGCGCGCAATGCCGATCAATTGGCGGCGGCGCCGCTGCGCTTCATTCGCTCGTCCTCGGCATCGTTGCCGGCGCAGGTGATGGCCGAGCTCGAAGCGACTTTTGGCTGCCCGGTGATCGAATCCTACGGCATGACCGAAGCCGCGCACCAGATGGCCTCGAACCAGCTGCCGCCGGGCCTGCGCAAGCCGGGCAGCGTCGGCGCCGCCGCCGGGCCGGAAGTGGCGGTGATGGCGCCGGACGGGCAATTGCTGAAGCCCGGTGAAACCGGCGAGATCGTCATTCGCGGGCCCAATGTCACCGCGGGCTACGAGAAGAATCCGGACGCTAACGCCACCGCCTTCGCGCATGGCTGGTTTCACACCGGCGACCAGGGCGTACTCGACGACGATGGCTATCTGCGCGTCACCGGCCGGCTCAAGGAGATCATCAACCGAGGCGGTGAGAAGATCTCGCCGCTTGAGGTCGACGACGTGCTGATGGACCATCCGGCGGTGGCGCAGGTCGTCACCTTCGCCACGCCACACGACAAGCTCGGCGAGGAAGTCGCGGCGGCGATCGTGCTGCGCGAAGGCATGGCCGCCACCGAAGGCGACATCCGCAGCTTTGCCGCGATGCGGCTTGCCGATTTCAAGGTGCCGCGCATTGTCCTGATCCTGGACGAAATCCCGAAGGGCGCGACGGGCAAGCTGCAGCGCATCGGTCTCGCGACCAAACTCGGTCTTGCCAAACCCGGTCTGGGATAATGATGCGGATCACCATTTTTGGCGCCGGCGCGATCGGCGGCTACCTCGCGGCCAAACTTGCCATGGCCGGCCGGGTCGATCTGTCGATCGTCGCGCGCGGCGCGCATCTCGACGCGATCAGGGCGAACGGGCTTCGCCTGATCGAAGACGGTCATGAATCCAGCGCCTCTGTCAGGGCCGCCGCGCAGGCGCAGGAACTGGGCGTCCAGGACTATGTCGTGCTGGCGCTCAAGGCCCATTCGGTCGCACCAGCGCTCGACCAGATCGCGCCGCTGCTGGGCGAGGGGACGGCCGTCGTCACCATGCAGAATGGCGTGCCGTGGTGGTATTTCCACAAGATCGGCGGGTCGCTCGAGGGCACGCGGTTGCAGGCGGTGGATGCCGGTGGGGTGATCTGGGACCGGCTCGGGCCGGAACGCGTCATCGGCTCGGTCGTCTATCCCGCTGCCGAGGTGGATGCGCCCGGCCTGGTCCGCCATATCGAGGGAAAACGCTTCTCGCTTGGCGAGCCCTCGGGCGAGAGGAGCGAGCGTGTCACGCGGCTTGCCGAGGAAATGGTAGCGGCGGGGCTGCAGGTGCCCGTCCGCGACGACATCCGCAGCGAAATCTGGGTGAAGCTCTGGGGCAATCTCTCCTTCAACCCGATTTCCGCGCTGACCGGCAGCACGCTTGCGGCAATCGCTGCCGACGAGGCAACCCGCACGCTTGCCCGCGCCATGATGCTGGAGGCGCAGGCGATCGGCGAAAGCCTCGGCGTCCGTTTCCCGATATCGGTCGACCGCCGCATCAAGGGGGCCGGCGACGTCGGCGAGCACAAGACCTCGATGCTGCAGGATCTGGAGCGCGGCCGGCCGATGGAGATCGACGCGCTGGTAACGGCGGTCCAGGAACTTGGCCGGCTGACCGGCCAGCCGACGCCCACCATCGACAGCGTGCTGGCGCTGGTGCGCCGCCTCGCCATCGAGCGTGGCTGCTATTCTCCCTTGTAGCTGGTTCCTGTTTTGTTCTAGTCTGTTCCCGCGGATAAAATACCGGACGGGATCAGCCATGAACGAGCTGCCTTCATCCGGAATCGGCAAAAACGGCCAGACTTTCTTCCGCTGGAACGAGCCAGACCAGCGGCGGAAACGATCGGCTGTTTTTCGCCATTCTTTTGGACAGCACGATTGCCACGCCGCTGGCGCTGAAGGCGGCTGGTTGGCAGCGTGAGTTGGGCCTGCGCGGCAAGCTCATTGCGGCGGAGCAGTTGCATGTCTCGCTGGTTGGGCTCGGCGACCATGACGGATTGCCGATGTCCCTTGTGGACACCGCCTGCCGCGCCGGCGGGCTCGTTCAGGCAGCATCGTTCGATGTTACCCTCGATCGCCTGTCGGCCCTCGGCGGTGGCGCACTGGTGCTGCGCGGTAGCGGCGGCAATCCAGCCTTGCAAACCTTTTGGCGCAGCCTCGGCGCTACGCTCTCCGATAGCCCGCTGAAGCCCTTAGTGGCGAATTCCTTCGAACCTCATGTCACCTTGCTGCGCGACAGGACGCGTGTCGCGAAGCTGGGCGAACGGGTCATCGAACCGATCGGCTGGACGGTGCGGGACTTCGTCCTCATCCACAGTTTCCTGGGGCAGGGCCGGTATCAACTCTATGGGCGCTGGCAATTGAGCGGCCAGGACGACGCCGTGGCCGCCATGTGAGAAGACGCCGTGTCAGATCGTCTTGACGTATTGCGCAAGCTGGTCGACCACGGTGCCCCAGCCATCGAAAAAGCCCATCTCCTTGTGGTTATTCCGCGTGGCTTCGTCGCGGTGGATGGCGGTCGCGGTGTAGCGCGTCGCCTTGCCTTCCGGCTGGAAGGATATGATTGCTGTGATGAATGGGTCTCCCGACGGCCGATAGCCGGGCAGCAGTGCATCGGTCCACACCAGCCGCTCGTGCGGCACGATGTCGAGGTAGCAGCAATGCCGGTCGTTGATATCCTTGCCGTCGGGCGATTGCATGCGGGTTCTGAACAGGCCGCCGGGCCTGAGGTCTATCTCGCAGTCGGTGACGATCCACGGCTTCGGTGTGAACCATTGCCGGACATGCTCGGGCTTGGTGTAGGCGGTCCAGAGCAATTCTCGCGGTGCGTTGACGACGCGTTCGAGGACGAGGTCCAGTCTGGGGTCCGGTTTGAACGGCGGAACCATGCTCATTTGTCTTTCTCCTTGAGTGTCATGACGTAGGCATCGAATTGGTCGAGGCGGCGCTCCCACATTGCACGCTGCTCGGCCAGCCAGTTTTCGGCGAGCTTCAGCGGCTCTGGCGCAAGCCGGTAGGTCCTGACGCGGCCGGTCTTTTGCGAGCGCACCAGCCCGCAACCTTCCAGCACCTTGAGATGTTCGATGAAGGAGGGCAGTGCCATGTCGAAGGGCTGGGCAAGCTCGCCGACCGAGGCGGGGCTTCTGTTCAGCCGCTCGACAACACGTCGACGCGTCGGATCGGCAAGCGCCCGGAAAATGCCGTCGATTGGCGGGGTGCTTACGGTCCGCGAGCTTGTTGCGACGATCATGTTTTTCTTGCGCCTCTGAGCATGGCCAAAGATGGTTCGGGAAAATACTTAGGAAAATTCCTTAGTATTGGCAAGCCCAAAAATTTGAAGATGCCGGCCTGGCCGCTGGCAAAGTCGCAAACGCGGTTTTAGGGTGCCGCCGGATTCGAACACAGACCAGTCCGAGGATCACAATCTTGACGATCACCATGTACGGCATCACCAATTGCGACACGATCAAGAAGGCCCGCACCTGGCTGGAACGCCATGACGTCGCCTACCGCTTTCACGACTACCGGGTCGAAGGGCTCGACGCGAAGCGGCTGGACGGCTGGTCCGGCAAGGTCGGCTGGGAAATCCTGCTCAACAAGGCGAGCACGACGTTTCGCGAACTGTCGGACAAGGACAAGCTGAGCCTCGACGAGAACAAAGCCAAGGCGCTGATGCTGGCCAAGCCGACGATGATCAAGCGGCCGGTGCTGGAGCTCGGCGATCGCATCCTCGTCGGCTTCAAGCCTGATGTTTACCAGCAGGCGGTGGTTGGGAAATAGACGCGGTGCAGCGTGCGCGCCGCCTCAACTCTTTAGGCTGAGATAGTCAGCCAAAGCCACCGCATTATTGTGCAGCTCGTCTTGGGCGCCGTAGAGCAGCGTCACCCGGCCGTTGTCGAGCAGGGCGCGCAACTGGCCAACCGCGTCGCCGTTCCTGTCGAGCTCGCCGCGATATCGCTGCTGGAATTCCATCCAACGTGTCGGCTCGTGGCCGAACCATTTGCGCAATTCATCGCTTGGCGCAATGGTTTTCAGCCATAGCGTCAGCTCGGCGTCTTCTTTGCGGACGCCGCGCGGCCATACGCGGTCTACGAGCACCCGCTGCCCATCGTTAGGCGAGGGCGGCTCATAGATGCGCTTGACCTTGATGTCGAGTTTCATCGTCAACTCCGGGGTTGACCGCCATGACGGCTGTTGGCGGCTCCTTACGCCCACTCGCCCTTGCGCATGACCGGCACGCGGCTGCCGTCCTTGCCGATGCCGTCGATGTCGATCTTGTCCGAACCGATCATCCAGTCGATATGGATGAAGCTCTTGTTGCCGCCGCGCGCCGCGATCTCGTCCTGGCTGAGCGAGGCGCCGTCGACAAAGCACTTCGAATAGCACTGTCCCAATGCGATGTGGCAGGCGGCGTTCTCGTCGAACAGCGTGTTGAAGAACAGCAGCCCGCTCGCCGAGATCGGCGAGGAATGCGGCACCAGCGCGACTTCACCGAGCCGGCGCGAGCCTTCATCGGTGTCTAGCACCTTCTTCAGCACGTCCTCTCCCTTCGAAGCCTTTGCCTCGACGATCCTGCCTTCCTCGAAACGCACCGAGATCTCATCGATCAACGTGCCTTGGTAGGACAGCGGCTTGGTGCTCGAAACATGGCCCTCGACGCGCCTGGCATGCGGTGTGGTGAAGACCTCCTCGGTCGGGATGTTCGGGTTGCAGGTGATGCCGTTCTTGGCGGTCGAGGCGCCGCCCATCCATTCATGGCCGTCGGCGAGACCGACGGTCAGATCGGTGCCGGGTCCGGTGAAATGCAGCGCGTGGAAACTATGGCCGTTCAGCCATGCGGTGCGGCCGCGCAGCGCGGCATTATGCGCTGTCCAATTGCCGATCGGGTCGTCGACATCGACCCGTGAGGCGGCAAAGATGGCGTCGGCGAGCTTGGCCACGGCGACGTCGTCGGTATCGCCCGGGAAAACCTGCTTAGCCCAGGCCTGATCAGGATAGGCGACGATGTTCCAGTTGATGTCGAAGCCGGTGATTTTTTCCAGCGCCGGCCGATAGGCCATCGAGTTCGCCTTGTTGGCGCGCGCCACTTTCGCCGGATCCTGCGCCGACAGCAGCGACGGATCCTCGCCGCGCACGGCGAGCCGCGCCGCATTGTTGGCGAAGGCCTTCGCCATGCCCTCATAGAGCCAGCCGGCGGCGTGGTCGAAGCCGGCATCGGCTCCATAGCGGAAGCGCGCCAGCGTGATCTCATCGTCGTTGAAGATCGGCGTCACCAGGCCAGCACCGGCCTTGTAGGCGTGCTCGACGATCCGCCGCGTCAAAGGCAGCGCTGCGATCGACGACGTCAGCACCAGATCCTGCCCCGGCTGCAATTGCAGCCCGACCTTGATGGCGACTTCGGCCAGCCTGTCGAGTTTCACCGGGTCGATCGTTGCGGAAACGCCGCGCGAATGTGTGGTCATGATCCTGCCTGTCGTGATGTGGTGTCTGGTTCCTACATAGATCGCCGTCGCTGCGCTTTCCACAGCGATTGCGACTACCACAGCGCCGCCCGTCCTGTCGGACGCGCAAAGGACGCTGTGGCACTTTGATCTTGCGCATGATCCTTTTCCAAAAATCGATTCCGATTTTTGGGGTCATGCGCCCAGGTTCAACCCACGCTGGCGAGCGACCCGAATTGCGCCATGGTCGCCGCTATCTCTTCGCGGATCCAGATCTTGAAATCCCTGACCTTGCGGCTTTCGGCCTTGGCGGTCACCAGCCAGTAGCCTAACCCGCTCTCAGCGCGCACGCCGAACGGCGCGACCAGTCGCCCGTCGGTGAGAGCGTCAGCCGTTAGTAATTGCCAGGCGAGCATCACGCCATGGCCGGCAATCGCCGATTCCAGGCAAAGCATCGGGTCGGTGAAACGCGCACCCTTGAGAAAGGTGACAGGCTTCACCCCGGCCGCCTCGAACCAACTGTCCCAACTGATCATCGACCGCTCGTCGGTGATGGCGCAGGTCTGCGCCAGGTCTTGGATCGACTTCAGTCTGGCCGCGATCGACGGCGCGCAGACCGGAAACACCTCCTGCGCCAGTAGCAGTTCCGCGCGGACGCCCGGCCATTTGCCGTCGCCCATCCGGATGCCGATGTCGATGTCGGAATGGCCGAGATCGGCGATCCGGCCCGAAGCGTCGATGCGCAGCAGCACGTTCGGATGGCGGGCGAAATGCCGCGATAGTCTCGGCAGAAGCCACTTCGACGCGAAAGCCGGTGCGACCGAAACCACCAGCGTGCATTCGGAGGCCTCGTCGGCGAGCGCCACGGCTTGGGCGAGTTCGCGAAAACCTGCCCCGAGGCGCGCGGTGAAGACGGTGCCGAATTCGGTCAGCACCAGACCGCTCGCCGTTCGTTCGAACAGCGCCTGGCCGAGTTGCTCTTCTGTTCGTTTGACCTGCTGGCTGACGGCGCTCGCGGACACGTTGAGTTCGCTCGCCGCAGCCGAAAGCGATCCCAGACGGGCGACGGTTTCCACGGCGCGCAAGCCGTTGAGGTGGACGCGGTTCAGCATGACCATACAGTTTTTCTAAACCGCCGCGATTGAAATCTCAATTGAAACGCAGGGCTGATTGGCAGATTTTAGCGAAACAAGCAGACCAGTGGAGGAAAATCCGATGAAGATTTTATCATTGCTCAGGGTCTTTTCCGCTGCCGGCGCGCGGCAAAGCCGGTCGCCTGAAAGCGAGACCACCCGATGGGTGATTGATCCGCTGTCGCATCCTGTGCTCGACACCATGTCGGAGCGCGAGCTCGGCGACGTGCCGTTCCGGCTGACGGCCCGGCGCACTGCCTACGAGACGGCTACCGTGCAAGCAGGTTGCGGTTGAAGCTTCTGAAACGGTAGCAGCGGGCGGTCGCCCTCAGCTGCCGGCACGTGCGGGCGGAGGCTGGATGCTGGCGGCTGCGGCAACCCGTTCTGGCCCAACACAAGCGGATTGTCTCACAGGCTCGTGCACCTATTGTGCACTGCAATGAAATCCGTTTCGCCGTCTCCTTTGCGTCTCGCCTTTGCCGGCATGATTGGCTTGGCCGCTGCCATGGGCATCGGCCGCTTCGTCTACACACCGATCCTGCCCGGCATGATGGAGGAACTTGGCCTGTCGCCGGCCGATGCCGGCTGGATCGCATCCGCTAACTATCTCGGCTACCTCATTGGTGCGCTTGCAGCCGTCGGCGGCTGGGCGCATGGTCGCGAGCGCCTGCTGATGCTGGCCGGTCTTGCCGCCACCGCAGTCCTCACCGGGCTGATGGGCCTGGCCGACACGATGGCGGCCTTTCTCGTCATCCGGTTTCTTGCCGGTCTGGCCAGCGCCTTCGTCTTGGTCTTCATGTCCAGCATCGTTTTCGGCCATCTGGCCGCCGCCGGCCGAAACGACCTGCAGGCGCTGCATTTCGGCGGCGTCGGCCTCGGCATAGCGGCGTCCTCGGCGCTGATGGCTATCCTCGTCACCGAACATGCCGGCTGGGCTGCAGGCTGGTTCTGGTCCGCCGCGATCTCAGCCTGCGCCTTTGCCGTCGTGGCGCTGCTGGTCGGCAGCACTTCGACCGCCAACGGGGCCGATGGTCGCGAACCGGCGCTGCCGAAGGACCGCTCGCTGATGAAGATCATCGTCGCCTATGGCCTGTTCGGCTTCGGTTACATCGTGACGGCGACGTTTCTGATCGCCATTGTCCGGCAAGGTGGCGGCGGACGTGTGTTCGAAGCCGTGGTCTGGATGGTCACCGGCCTAGCCGGGATTCCTTCGATCTGGCTCTGGCAGAAGATCGCCGCAAGGATCGGCCTGTATGCGGCTTATGCCTTAGGGTGCCTAGTCGAGGTGGTCGGCGTCACCGCGAGCGTCGCCATGGGCGGACACGTTGGGCCGCTGCTCGGCGGGTTTCTGCTTGGCGGGACCTTCATCGCCATCACCGCGCTCGGCCTGCAGACCGGAAGACAGCTTGTCCCGCAAGCGCCACGCCGGATCTTGGCGTTGATGACGGCCTCTTTCGGCCTCGGTCAGATCGTCGGTCCGATCGTCGCCGGGCTGCTTGCGCAAGCCTCGGGCGACTTCTTCCTCGCATCGATCGTGGCCGCCGCCGTCCTGCTGATTTCTGGCGCGATCACCTGGTCGGCTGCTCCAAAATCGCCATGATTGTGGTCTTGCTCGGTGCCGGGCATCACGCACCGGCCATTTTCATTCCGATCGATGTGTGACCTTATGCCCGCTGAACAGCAACGCCGCTGATTTGCGCATCGACCGAGGATTTCCCCACAGTGTTCGTATCCTTCTTCCCGCAGCCGAAGCTTTTTTTCATCTCGGCGGCCGTCTGGAGCCTTCTGCTGGTTATCCTGTGGTTTTTTGGCGGCGAGCACCTTGGCACGATGCTTGGGATGCCGCCGGTCGATCCGCAGGCCGCACCCGTCATCAGCCCAATAAGATTCCTGACACCGGCATTCCTCTGGTTCTACGGATATTTCTTCGCGGGTATGGGCGTATTCTACCTTTTTTGGGCGCTGTATGCCCCACACCGTTGGCAGAACTGGTCGATCCTTGGCTCTGCGTTGATTATTTTCGTCACTAATTTCATCGTGCAGATAAGTGTGGCGCTCAATGACTGGCGTGGCATGTTTTACGACATGGTGCAGAAGGCCCTGACCACGCCCGGCTCCGTTACGCCTGCCGAGCTTTACTACGGAGTATGGCAGTTCCTGTCGTTGGCCCTGGTCTATATGACCATTGCCGTCCTGAACGTCTTTTTCGTCAGGCACTATGTGTTTCGCTGGCGCACCGCGATGAACGACTATTTTACGGCTTATTGGCCAAGGCTGCGCCATATCGAAGGGGCGTCGCAGCGCGTTCAGGACGACACGATGCGCTTCTCGGGCACAATGCAGGGGCTCGGAGTGAACTTCATCGACTCCATCATGACTCTGATTGCATTTCTACCTTTGCTGGCATCCCTTTCTCTCCATGTTCCAACTCTCCCCATACTCGGAGCAATCCCCTATCCGTTGGTTATTGCAGCGATCGCGTGGTCGTTGTTTGGAACCGGCTTGTTGGCAGTCGTCGGCGTCAAGCTGCCCGGGCTGGAATTTCGTAATCAGCGTGTTGAAGCCGCTCTGCGCAAGGAACTTGTCCTCGGTGAGGACGATACGGAACGAGCGCAGCCACCAACGCTGGTCGAGCTTTTCAGAAATGTTCGAAAGAACTACTTCACGCTCTACGCTCATTATGTCTACTTCGACATGGTGCGCTATCTATATCTCCAGGTTGACAACGTTTTTGCCACGCTTATTCTTGTGCCAACCTTGGCTCTTGGTAAGATAACCTTTGGAATTTTTCAGCAAATTGTCACCGCCTTTTCACAAGTCGCCAGTTCGTTCCAGTATCTTGTGAATTCCTGGCCGACCATTGTCGAACTGATATCCATCTACAAGCGCCTGCGCGCCTTCGAGGCGACGCTTGAAGGGGCCCCGCTACCCGAAATCGATCAGCATTATCTGGAGCGTGAGCGAGCCGGCTTGCGCCCTGAGGATCAGCCGGCAAGCTAGGAGAGGCGGGCGGCGAGCGCTTCCGGCTCAGCCGCCCACCGACGCCTGCTTTTCGTGGCCGCGTTGGCGCGAAACATAGTCGCGATAGCTGATGCACTCGACATCGGGCCTGGTGCAGACCTCGCCGGCAAAGCGCTCCAGCGCATTCCAGTAGGCGCCGTCATTCATCAGCGTGAAATGAAAGCCGAGCTCCAGCGGAATGCGTTTTCCCTGGTATTGGGCGTCGAAGGCGGCGCGAAAGGCATCATAGGTCCGGTCGGCGAATTCGTCCGCCTTGCTCGGCCGCTCGAAGCCGCCGGAATGTCTGACATAAAGATTGTAGTCCATCGCGATAACCGGCCTTGAACGGGGCCCTTCCGGAATCTGCGGCAGCGAAAAGCGCGTGATGCCATTTGCGGTCATCGGCCACACTGGGCCGCGCGAGACGCCGCTCGCGTCGAACAAATAGCCCGCCTTTGGCAGCGCCTCGTAGAGCGCCTTGTTTGCCGACAGATAGGGCGCGCGAAAGCCGAACGCCTTGCGCGCGATTTCGCGCCAGCCCGCGGGTTCGGGGGCAATGCCGTTGATCGAATAGGCGCTTTCGAGAATGTGTGAGAAAGAGCCGAACTCGCTCAGCCAGTCGGCCTTGCTCCAGTCCTTGCCGTCGAAATGGCCGCAACCGTGGCTGCCGATGTCATGACCTTCCGAGGCGGCAAGGTTTATCTGCTCGAGCCGGTCAGCGACTTCCTGTTTCGAGGCGGCAAAGCCGATATTGGATTTGCCTGCGGTCTTGCCGGGCGCCGTATATTCCTTGCGCGTTTTCGGCGAGAGCAGGAAGACGCAGGACACGAAATAGGTGAAATGGGCGCCGGTGCGGGCTGCCAGCGCCCGGCTGCGCTTCCACTGCGGAATATCGCGAGCGCTATCGAACGAAATGATGACGACCTGCTTCGGCTTTGTCGGCGCAGGCGCCGCGGGCGGATCGGCGACGGCAGTGCCCGCCGCAGCAAGCGACGCGATGGAAAACGCAACAACGCGGTACAAACGAGGCATCGACATCTGATCTGGATTTGAAGAGGGTTCGAGCACCGGCTATCGGCGAAATGTGGCGCGGGTGCGGTCGCCATTTACGTCGCCTGTCCGGCGATTAGCCGATTTTCCTGTCGAACCCCTTCCATGCGGACAGAATTTCGCTAAAACGCGGGCTCATGTACGCCCCGGCCGGGGCAGGAATGGTTTTGATCCATGTCGGACGACAGTTTTATCCGCGAAGTCAACGAAGAGATGCGTCGCGATCAGGCGCATGCGCTATGGGACCGTTTTGGTCCTGCCTTGCTTGCGCTCGCGGTGCTGGTGGTGGTCGGCACCGCTGCCTTCGTCGGCTATCGCTATTGGGACGAGACCCGCGCCAATCGCTCGGGCGATGCCTTCTCGCAGGCGCTGAAGCTTGCCAATGAGGGCAAGAGCGACGAAGCGCTGACGGCCCTCGATGCGCTGGAAAAGGATGGCTACGGCGCCTATCCGCTGCTCGCCCGCATGCGCGCAGCAACCGTCAAGGCGGACAAGGGCGACGTCGCCGCCGCAGTCAAGGACTTCGACGACGTCGCCGCCGACACGGCCATTCCCGCCGGTCTTCGCGACATGGCGCGCCTCAGGGCAGCGCTGCTGCTCGTCGACCACGGTTCCTTCGCCGATGTCTCCAGCCGCGTCGAGGCTCTCACCGCCGATACCAACACGCTGCGCCATACGGCGCGCGAGGCGCTCGGCCTTGCCGCCTGGAAGGAAGGCAAGGCGACGGACGCACTGAAACTGTTCGACCAGATCGCCTCGGATGACGGCGCCCCGCGCAACGCGCGCGAGCGGGCGACGTTGATGTCCGAGCTGATCCGCGGGTCGGGCAGCGCGTCGTAGTGCATGTTGCCCAAAAGCATGCCCTCGGGCTTGACCCAAGGGTGCGCAGCGGTTTTGGGGTCACGACATGCACAATAGGTAGAGTCCGATGACATTCAAAGTCGCCATCATCGGCCGGCCTAACGTCGGCAAATCGACCCTTTTCAACCGTCTGGTGGGAAGGAAGCTGGCGCTTGTCGACGACACGCCGGGCGTCACCCGCGACCGTCGCGTCCACGCCGCCAAGCTCTACGATCTGCATTTCGACGTCATCGACACCGCCGGCTTCGAGGACGCTGCTGCTTCGACGCTGCCAGGCCGCATGCGCGCCCAGACCGAGATCGCCATACGCGAAGCCGACCTGATCTTTTTCACGATCGATGCCAAGTCCGGGCTGATGCCTGACGACAAGACCTTCGCCGAGATCGTGCGCAAATCCGGCAAGCCGGTTGTCGTCGTCGCCAACAAGGCCGAGGCGCGCGGCGCGCAGGGCGGCATGCTGGAGGCCTGGGAACTCGGCCTTGGCGAGCCCATCCCGGTCTCGGCCGAACACGGCCAGGGCCTGCCCGATTTGCGCGATGCGGTGATCGCAGCGCTTGGCGAGGCGCGCGCCTTCGGCGAAGAAGAAGGGGATGCGGACGAGGAGACCGCCGCCAGCGAGGTGCTGATCGGCGAGGACATCACCGATCCGGATGCCGAGCCGAGCTATGACGATACCAAGCCGATGCGCATCGCCGTCGTCGGCCGCCCGAACGCCGGCAAGTCGACGCTGATCAACGCGCTGATCGGCGAGGAGCGGCTCTTGACCGGGCCGGAAGCTGGCATCACCCGTGATTCCATCTCCGTCGACTGGGACTGGCATGGCCGTCGCCTGAAACTGTTCGACACCGCCGGCATGCGCCGCAAGGCCAGGATCCACGAAAAGCTGGAAGTCATGTCGGTGCAGGACGGCTTGCGTGCCATCCGCTTTGCCGAGATCGTCATCATCGTGCTCGACGCCACCATTCCCTTCGAGAAGCAGGATCTGCAGATTGCCGACCTGATCATCCGCGAGGGCCGCGCGCCGGTGATCGCCTTCAACAAATGGGACATGATCGACCACCCCCAGGAACTCCTGGCGGAACTGCGCGAGAAGACCGAGCGGCTGTTGCCGCAGGCGCGGGGCATGCAGGCAGTGCCGGTCTCGGCCGAGACTGGGCGCGGCCTCGACAAGTTGATGGATGCCGTCATCAAGACGCACAGAGTGTGGAACAGCCGCGTCTCGACCGGCAAGCTCAACCGTTGGCTGGAAGGCATCCTGGCGCATCATCCGCCGCCCGCCGTGGCGGGGCGTCGGCTGAAGATCAAATATGTCACGCAGGCCAAGACGCGCCCGCCGGGCTTCGTCGTCTCCTGCTCACGGCCGGACGCGATGCCGCAATCCTATGTCCGCTATCTCTCGAACAGCCTGCGCGAAGCCTTCGACATGCCAGGCGTGCCGATCCGCATCGCCTTGCGCACCTCGGAAAATCCGTTCGCCAGCAGGGCGAAGAAACGCCGCTGAGCGTTTCTGCGGCCCTTTAAGCAGCGCTCCGCAGGCCGGCACGCGCTTGCGCGTTTTCGGGCAGCGATTCCAGCGCCGCCTGCAGCAGGATGTCGGCAAGGCGCGCCGCCACCGGGTCCGGCTCGGCCTCCTTGCGATGCAGGAACAGCGCCATCTCAGGCAGTGCGGGCAGCCCCAAAACCTCCGGCGTCATTGCCCTGACAGTGGACGGCAGACCGATATCGGTGCGGATCGTCAGTCCCAACCCGGCGGCGACCGCCGGCGCAGACCCGCTGGAACGGCGCTCGGCCTCGCCAACAGCCTCGTCTTCATCGCCTTCTTCCTGGTGCCGATCGCCATTCCGGGGCTTCTCGTCTTCTGGTCGTGGGCGGGCGTCTGGCTGGCTGCGGCTTTTTGCGCACTGATCGCCGGGCCGATCTTTCTTCGGCCCGAACATGGCCGCAAAAGCGCCTGACTTCGGATCGACAGGGAAGGTCGACAGGGAAAACACGATCCAACCTGTTAACGCACCATCAAGGTTAATGCATCATTGTGCCTCTCCAGTGGGGTCAGTTGCGTTTCTGGAGAGTTCCGTGCATCGACGTGTTTTGAAGCGGCTTGTCGCTGTCGCCGGTGAGAAGAAACGTTCACTCCTGTCTCCGTCCATTATTGGTCTGTGCAGTCGGGTCGGCTTTCCGAAGATCCCCATGCGCCGACGTGTCTCGACGCCGGTTGCCGCCGTCGGTGAGAAAAGACGTTCACTCCTGTCTCCCCTGGTCATCGGCCTTGGCGTCTGGGTCGGCTTTCCCACGGTCATTGCCTACCAGGACATGACGAGCCTGATTTCCGGCCTCAAGGCACCGAACGCCCGCTGGAACGCCTATGTCGAGAAATCCGTCGCCGGATCGGTTCATGCCGCCGAAATGCCTTTCCTCGATTCCGACAGCACCGGCTCGATCTCGGGTTCCGGCGTCCGGTTGCCCGGCATCGGCGCTGTGTCGTTTCGCGGCAAGGGCAGTGTAGCCAGCACGACGCCCGACGAGGACCGCGTCGTGCGTGCCAATAAAAGAGGCCGCATCGTCATCGTCTCGCCGGTCGCGCCGCCGAAGAACTTCGATGCCGGCTCGATTTTTGAGCGTACCTCCTCGCTGCTTCGTCCGAGCATGGACAGCAGCCTGAAGATGGCCTTCGCCAAGCCCGAGATCAAAGGCAAGGAGATCCAGATTGCCGCCGCGTTCCACGCGCGCGTCGACAAGAAGCCGGATCCCGGCGTGCCGGCCATGCTTGCCGCACTGGTCAATAACGATCACCCCGACGTCTTGGCGACTGCCTACGCCTCGGCCGCGCCCGACTATGCGCAGGCGTCGCCCTTCGAGGCCTTGCTGCAGGACGAGAAGCCCAACGATGGCCGCTTCATTCCGCCGGTGGCCAAGGGCGATCATTCGTGGATGCAAACTCCGCTGCCGGCGAGCGTCTTCTCCAAGCCGGAACAGACTTGCCTCGCCAACGGCATCTATTTCGAGGCGCGCGGTGAATCCGTGCGTGGCCAGGCCGCCGTCGCCCAGGTCATCCTCAATCGCGTTCGCAATCCGGCCTACCCGAACTCGATCTGCGGCGTCGTCTACCAGAACGACAAATGGTTCAACCGTTGCCAGTTTTCCTTCGCCTGCGACGGCAGGAAGAAGCGCATTCAGAGCCCCGCCCACTACAAGACCGCGCAGGATGTCGCCATGGCGGTCACTGCCGGCAAGATCTTCATCCCGGAAGTGGGATCGTCAACCCACTACTACGCCAACTACGTCAATCCGGGTTGGGCGCGGACGATGAAAAAGATGACCAAGATCGGCCTGCATATCTTTTACCGCACCTACGGCGGCGGCTGGAGCTGAGCGCTCCGGCAAGGCCTCAGGCGCGGTCGATCGAAGACCCGTCGCCGGAGGGATTCGGTCGCGGCACGCCAACGATGGTGTCGGGCACGATGTCGCACCCTGGCAAGTTATTGATTCGAATATGAAAAATACTTGAGGCAGAAGGTCCGCCCGTGGCTTGACGGGCGCGGACCCTCTAACTATGTTGCCGGCGACTTAAGAGCGGACGGACGGCGACGATCTGACCGGGCAAGGGGGTTGCGATGGCCGACAAGAATGGGCCAGACGGAACCGGAGAAACCGGCCGCGGCAAACAGCGTCAAGCCGACATCCGCGACGACGATCTTGAGCGCCGCCGGCGCGACCTTGAGGCATCGCTTGCAACAAGGCGGCCGGACCGGCGCGAGGGGAAAGACGACGCGAAAGCGGGCAGTGCGGTCGGGTATGGCCAGGCGCTCAAGCTGTCCAGCGAGTTCATCGCCGGGATAGTGGTTGGCGCAGGTCTCGGCTGGATCATCGACCGCGTGGCGGGGACATCGCCATGGGGTCTGATCGTTTTTTTGCTGCTGGGTTTTGGCGCCGGCGTGCTCAACGTCCTGCGTTCCGCAGGGCTTATGGCGGAATTCGGACAGGGCGACAAAACGCGCGATCCGAAAGAATGAACTTGAGGCGCCGCTTGCCGGCGCAATGAACAGGACACTCAAGCCGCGTGCGGCTTTGATGGGGAATTAAAGTGGCTGCTGACAAGGTCGATCCGATCCACCAGTTCCATATCAACAAGCTGATTCCGATCGAGATCGGCGGCTACGACCTGTCCTTCACCAATTCGGCTCTTTTCATGGTCGCGACCGTCGCTGTTGCGTCGGCGTTCCTCTATCTCACCACTTCGAGCCGCAGCCTCGTTCCCGGCCGTCTCCAGTCAGTCTCGGAAATGGCCTACGAATTCGTCGGCAACATGCTGAGGGACGCAGCCGGAACGCAGGGCATGAAGTTCTTCCCCCTAGTGTTTTCGCTGTTCATGTTCGTGCTTGTCGCCAATCTGCTCGGTCTTTTCCCGTATTTCTTCACCGTCACCAGCCACATCATCGTCACCTTCGGCCTCGCTGCGCTGGTGATCGGAACGGTCGTCGTCTACGGCTTCATGAAGCACGGCCTTGGTTTCCTGAAATTGTTCGTGCCGCAGGGCGTGCCGGTGTACCTGCTGCCGCTGGTGGTGTTGATCGAGGTGATTTCCTTCGTCTCGCGTCCGGTCAGTCTCTCGGTTCGTCTGTTCGCCAACATGCTGGCCGGCCACATCACGCTGAAGGTGTTCTCGGGCTTCGTGGTGAGCTTGAGCGCGCTTGGCACGCTTGGCATTGCCGGATCGGTCCTACCGCTGGCGATGGCCGTGGCGCTGACGGCGCTGGAACTGCTGGTCGCCTTCCTGCAGGCCTATGTCTTTGCCGTGCTGACCTGCATGTATCTGAACGACGCCCTGCATCCCGGGCACTGACCCAGGCTGACCAATAGTTTCCGGCATTGCTGCCGGATGGAATCGCAACGGAATTTTAGATCCAAAGGAGTTGAACAAATGGAAGCAGAAGCAGCAAAGTACATCGGCGCCGGCATCGCATGCCTTGGCATGGGTGGCGCCGGTATCGGCCTTGGCAACATCTTCGGCAGCTATCTGGCGGGCGCGCTGCGCAATCCGTCGGCCGCGGATGGCCAGTTCGGCCGTCTGATCTTCGGCTTCGCCGTGACCGAAGCGCTGGGCATCTTCTCCCTTCTCATCGCGCTTCTGGCCCTGTTCGGCTGAGCCCCTGTTCGGCTAACATTGGGAATTGGACGGGCCGGCCGCAATCAGCGGCGGGCCTGATATCAGGGGATAGTCCATGTTCGTGACATCTGCCTTTGCGCAAGAGTCCGCGCCCGCCGTCGAAAGCGGCCATGCCGGCACGGAAGGCGAAACGCATTCCGGCACCGGCGTGCCTGCCGAGGCGCACGGCATGTTCCCGCCATTCGATCCGGCGACATTCCCGTCGCAGCTTCTGTGGCTGGCGATCACCTTCGGGCTGTTCTACCTGTTCCTCAAGAAGGTGGTGATGCCGCGTGTCGGCGGCATCATCGATGTCCGCAACGATCGCGTCACCCAGGACCTCGACCATGCCGCCAGGCTGAAGGGCGAGGCCGATGCCGCCGTTGCTGCCTATGAGCAGGAACTGGCGGAGGCCAAGACCAAGGCCAATGCGATCGGCCAGCAGGCCAGCGATGCCGCCAAGGCGGAAGCCGAGGCCGCCCGCAAGAAGGTCGAGGCTGCCCTCGATCAAAAACTTGGCGAGGCCGAGGCCCGCATTTCGTCCATCAAGGCCAATGCCATGAAGGAAGTCGGCACGATCGCCGAGGACACCGCTTCGGCCATCGTCGAGGCGCTTGTCGGCGGCAAGGCCAGCAAGGCCGAGATCGCTGCAGCCGTCAAATCAGTGGCCCGGTGAGGAGCGCATCATGGACGCCACATCACTCGCGACACTTTGGGCCACCGTTGCCCTCGTCATTTTCCTGGCCATTGCCGTCTACATCAAGGTGCCGGGGCTGATCGCCAAGGCGCTCGATGCCCGCGCCGACAAGATCAGTAACGAGCTTGAGGACGCGCGCAGGCTGCGCGAGGAGGCCCAGCAACTGCTCGGCCAATACCAGCGCAAGCGCAAGGAAGCCGAGCAGGAGGCCGCCGACATCGTCGCCGCCGCCAAGCGCGAGGCCGACATGCTAGCCGCCGAGGCGCACCAGAAGACTGAGGACTATGTCGCCCGGCGCACTGCACTTGCCGAATTGAAGATCGGTCAGGCCGAGCGCGAGGCGATCGGTGAGGTGCGCGCCAGTGCCGTCGATATCGCCGTCGAAGCCGCACGCACGCTGCTCGCCGGCAAGATCGACGCCAAGGCCGGCGCCGACCTGTTCAAGGCCTCGCTTCAGGACGTGAAGTCCAAGCTGAATTAAGCGATTTCATCGAGAAGTTCATCGAAAGCCGCCTGGGAAACCTGGCGGCTTTTTTTGTGGGGCGGGAATAGTCTCCCCCTTGAGGGGAGATGTCGCCAAAGGCGACAGAGGGGGTCGGCACGTCCTGGCGCCACGCCATGTGGGACGAAAGATAGGATTGGCGCTTCACGCGCGGCTACCCTCTCTGGCCTGCCGGCCATCTCCCCCTCAAGGGGGGAGATTAGCTTCATCGCCGCTTTCGCCAATCTCCTCCGCTCTGGCACGAAGGCGCGAAGGTGGATCGACAGTGTCGTTCAATCCAGGCCGGCAAGGCCCTCTTCGTCGAGCACTTCGGTGCCGCCAAGCCGGAACGGCGCGAAGGATGCGCGGTGCAGCCGCGCCACCGGTCCATGCACCTCGATCGCCGTGCGGTGGCGGACGGTGGCATAGCCCATATGGGCCTCGAAACCGTAACGCGCGTGATGGCTGCCGCAGCCGCACATCATGCGGTCGCGCATCACCTTGGCGACGATCGAGGCGGCAGCGATCGACTGCGAGCGCTGGTCGCCCTTGATCAGCGCTCTGCCTTCGCATGGCAGTCCGGGCGGCACGTCGCGGCCGTCGGCGAGGGCCAGTTTTGGCTGCACCGAGAGCCCGACCAATGCGCGACGCATCGCCTCGAGGCTGGCCTTGAGAATATTGCTGCCATCGATGCCTTCCGCGCTGACCGAAGCCATCGACACGCCAAGAGCGGAGCCGAGGATTTTCAGGAACAGCGCCTCGCGCTGCAGATGGCTGAGGCGCTTGGAATCATCGAGACCGTCGGGAATGTTGGCGGGATCGAGCACCACCGCTGCCGCGACGACCGGCCCGGCGAGCGGGCCGCGGCCAGCCTCGTCCATTCCCGCCACCGGCCACAGGCCTTCGGCCATCGCCTTCGTCTCGAAGGAGAAATCGGGTCTCTCGACGATTTCGAAGAGAAGCGGAGAATCAGAGCGCGCGCGAGCCATGTTGCGGCGAGGTTCGCATTGGCTCCGATTCTCCGCAAGCCCCCTCCGGGTCGGGCGGGGCACCGGACCTAGAGGGCACCGTCTGCAAGCCCGGGGACAAGACAGGCCGGACGGGATCTCTTTATGTGCCGCCGGCGCCGACGGCACATGATGTCTTCACAGCAACATCAGTTGCTCGGTTGCCTTGGCCGCGACGACGAACTGATCGGTCCTGAGCGACCGCCGCTCGGCGTTGAGGCCAAGCCGTTTGGCTGATATCTCGAAGCGCCGGCCGATCTGCCATGCATAGGGGCCGGCACCTTTCATGCGCTTGCCCCAATCCGAATCGTAATCCTTGCCGTCGCGCATCGAACGGATCAGCGACATGACGTGACGGTAGCGGTCCGGATAATGGCGCAGCAGCCAATCCTTGAAAATTGGCGCGACCTCCAGCGGCAGGCGCAGCACGACATAGCCGGCCTCGCGCGCTCCTGCTGCACGTGCCGAATCGAGGATGCGTTCCATCTCCTGATCGGTCAGGCCGGGGATGATCGGAGCGACCATGACCGAGGTCGGAATGCCGGCATCCGAAAGTTGCCTGATCGCCTCCAGCCGCTTGGTCGGCGTCGACGCGCGTGGCTCCATCGTTCTGGCCAACATCCGGTCCAATGTCGTCACCGACAGCGCCACCTTGGCCAGCCCGCGTTCGGCCATGCGCGACAGAATGTCGATGTCGCGCGTCACCAGCGCGGATTTGGTGACGATGCCGACCGGGTGGCCGCGCGCCTCCAGCACTTCGAGGATCTCGCGCATGATCCGGTACTGCTTCTCGATCGGTTGGTAGGGATCGGTGTTGGTGCCGATGGCAATGGTGCGCGGCTGATAGCCGTCCTTGGACAGTTCCTTGTCGAGCAGCCGCGCCGCATCCGGCTTGGCGAACAGCTTCGATTCGAAATCCAGCCCTGGCGACAGGCCCATGAAGCTGTGCGTCGGCCGGGCAAAGCAATAGACGCAGCCATGCTCGCAGCCGCGATAGGGGTTGATCGAGCGGTCGAAGGAAATGTCGGGCGACTCGTTACGGGTGATGATGGTGCGCGGCTTCTCGACCTGCACCTCGGTCTTGAAGGGCGGCAGTTCCTCCAGCGAATTCCAGCCATCGTCGAACACATGCCGGCTGACCGGCTCGAACCGGCCGGACGGGTTGATGCCGGCGGAACGGCCGCGATTGCGGTCGGGGCGGACGCGGACGCCACTCTGCTCGATCATTGCATTGGCCATCTCGGCTCTTCCGGCGCCGAAGGCGGCAATGTCGGCACGTACGATCTGTTCCATCTTCGCCCTCTCCCAGGGACTGTCGGCTGGCTGTCGATTCGCTCCGTTCATGAAAATAATCCTATTTTGCCGGTGAGAACAAATCAAGAACTTTTTTATGACGCGACGCAAAAACTGGCGTCGCGTTCGGCTTTCCGCTATTCGGCTAACGATGCTCAGCGTTCTCATCCAGACCCTGAACGACGAAGAGAGACTTGCCCGCACGCTCGCCTCGCTGATCGGCGGCGCGGTCGAGGGCGTGGTGCGCGATGTCGTCGTCTGCGACGGCGGCTCGACCGACCAGACGCACCGCGTTGCTGAACATGCCGGCTGCCTTTTTGTGGCGAGCGGCGGCGTTGCTGCCGGTATCAGGCAGGCAAAGGGCGACTGGCTGCTGCTGCTGGAGCCGGGCGCGCGGCTGGCGGAAGGCTGGATCGACGAGGTGGCCGCCCACACGGCCAGGCAAACCATGCCGGCGCGGTTCTCGAGGGCGCGCGGCAGCCGCGTGCCGTTCCTGTCGCGGGTCTTTTCGGGAAACCGGGCACTGGCCGAAGGGCTGGTGATCAGCAAGCGTCAGGCCGCGGCCTTGTCGAAAAACGCCCGCAGCGCCGAAGCCATCGCGCGCGGCCTTGCGACCAAGCGGCTCGACGCCGAGATCTGGGTGGCGCCGGCGAAATGAGGGGCCTTCCTCTGCCGTAGCTTGCTGGGTTAGGCGGCGCGCAAGCCGTGGGCGGAAAGCGGCTTGGTGGAAGCCGTATTGCAGCTACCCTCCTGGGAGGAATGCATACGCTTGTCGCCGTGCGGGAAACTCGCGATACTTGGCAACATTTCGGGGAGATTGCAGATGAATGTATCTAAATTCGTTCGTATCGCCTTGCTGGCAGCAGCTTGGTCAGTGCCGGCGATCGCGTCGGCGCAGGAGTCGTCCCTTTGGTCAGTTTATGAGAACACGCTCAAATCGGCCAAGTACATCGATCTGACCCATGCCTTCGAGCCGGTGCAGCCTGTATGGCCGGGCTTCGCCAATGCCAAGTTCAAACCGACTGTCGCCGGTCGGGACATCGAGGGCTACGTCAAGGCCGGCGAAGAGTTCACTTACGACAAGCATGGGTTCGTCGCTACCGCCTACGAGCTGACGACGGACCAATATGGCACGCAGCTCGATCCGCCCTCCCACTGGAACCCACTCGGTGCAACGATCAGCGACCTGCCGGCCACTTATGCCGTGCGGCCGCTCGTCGTGATCGACATCAGCGGCAAGGTGCAGACTGACGAAGGCTATCACCTTCAGATCGCCGACATCGAAGAGTGGGAAAAGGAGCACGGCCGCATACCGGAAGGTTCGGTCGTCTTCGTGCGTTCGGATTGGTACAAGAAATGGTCCGATGCCGCCCGCTTCAACCAGAAGCCGTTTCCAGGCGTCAGTTTGGACGCGCTGAAGTTCCTGCATCTGGAGCGGAAGATTCTGTTTCATGGCCATGAGCCGCTCGACACCGACACCACGCCCAATCTCGAAGGCGAACATTGGCTGCTGCACAACGATTTCACCCAGGCAGAAGGCGTTGCAAACCTCGACAAGGTGCCGGAGGCCGGGGCGTTGGTTACAATCGGCTTTGCCAAGCCGCTCGGCGGGTCAGGCGGATATGCGCGTTACATCGCTATTGCACCCGCCGATTGGACGGAGGGTGTTTCGGTCACCGAAGCGCCCGGTGCGCCGCTTTCCCGGCAAACCGCGCCGCTCAAGCGCGACGAGAACGGCGTCTTCCGCCCGACGCCCTGATCGCTGGCGATATCCGGGCGGCCGGGCCATGGCGCGTCCCATTTCACGCGATTGTCGCGCAAGTCGCGACAATCGGTTCAGACGTTCAGCCCCTCCGGCGCTCGCGAAAACGTGACTTTCCCGGCGATAGCCATCGTAATCGTTAGCGCTATCGTGGCGTGGCGCCAGTTCTGCCACGGGAGGCAGCCATGCTCCGCCTATCTGCCGCCGTTCTGCTGACCCTGGCTTTCTGGCCGCTCATCGCTTCGGCCCAGGAACAGCCGCCGCCGTCGAGATGCGTTGCGATCGCGCAAGCGCTGCCGTCGGCCACCTATGCCAGCTTCACAGCGCCAAAGGCGCAGACGCCTATGCTGGCCGAGGCCTTCGTCGACGGCGAGGTTACGATCACCTATGCCGGCCATTCGACCTACATCATCGAGACACCCGCCGGCGTCAGGATCGCCACCGACTTTTCCGGCGTCTACGGCGCTGACCCGCTGCCGCGCGTGGTGACCATGAACAAGGCCCACCGCACCCATTATTCGGACCATCCGGATCCCGCCATCGAATATGTGCTGCGCGGTTGGAATCCGGACGGCGGTCCGGCGCGCCACGCTCTTGTCGTGGATGACGTCTACATCCGCAACGTGCCGACGGATATCCGCAATGGCGGCGATCTCGGCAAGGACGGCAACTCCATCTTCATCTTCGAAGTGGCGGGGCTCTGCATCGGCCATCTCGGCCATCTGCACCACCGGCTGGAAGACGCGCATTATGGCGCCATTGGCCGGCTCGACGTCCTTATGGTGCCTATCGACGGCGGCATGACGCTGTCGCTCGACCGGATGACCGAAATCACCGCGCGGCTCTATTCATCGATGATCCTGCCGATGCATCGCCATTCGACCCCGATCAGTGAGTTCACAGGTAGGATGGGTGACGATTTCGCGGTGGAATTCCTCTCCGGCCGGTCGCTGACGGTCTCGCTGAAGACGCTGCCCGACCGGCCGACGATCATCATCCTCGAAGGGGTCTGATCGCTTCGTCTCGATCTTCTCCGCCGTGCGCAACCTCTTCTTTCCACTCGCTCAAAACACTCGCTGTCGTTTGGCTTCAGGGGGCAGAGTTAGCTGCCCCTCCACTCTGCGGGCCGATAGGACTAACGAGGGCAGCTTCCGGACGTGCCACTCTGGTTGTTGCGGTCATCGCGAAAATTGGTATCATGTTGGTATTATCGCTATGGGTCCCAGGCGTGACATTCCTCGAATTTTTTGCTGCTGCGCAGAGCAATGGAAGTGATGCGCCGGTCTATAGGCGCCTGCAGGCAGCCCTAGTCGACGCGATCGCCTCGGGCACCTTGAAACCGGGCGCCGTTCTTCCGCCCGAACGTGAGCTTGCCCTTGAACTTGGCATTTCGCGGGTCACCGTGCGTAGAGCGATGGCTGAACTTGTCCGCCAAGGTCTGATTACCCAGCGACATGGCAGCGGAACGTATGTTTCGGGGACGCGCGAGCGCGTCGTGCAAAGCTTGAGCCGACTTTATTCCTTCTCCGAAGACATGACCTCGCGCGGACGGTCGCCAGGCACGCTGTGGCTGGAGCGCGACCTTAGCGTGGCGAATGCCGACGAGGCGCGCCGGCTCGAAATGCCCAATGGCGGGTCTGTCGTTCGGATGTGCCGGCTGCGGCTGGCGGATAAAGAGCCCATTGCGTTGGAAACCTCAGTGATTCCGGCTGCTATCCTGCCCGACCCGAAGCAGATCGAAGACTCCCTCTACCGGACATTGCGCGATCTTGGTCATGTTCCGGTCAAGGCCGTTCAGCGTTTCTCGGCGATCAACCTCGACGAAAAGAGCGCCCGCCTTCTCAACGCACCGACGGGCGCTGCAGCGCTCGACATCTACCGGATAACCCGGAGGGAGGATGGCGTCGTCGTTGAATCCAGTCGGTCGATTTTTCGCGGCGACGCCTACGATTTCGTTGCTGAGCTCGGGCTGGGCAGATGAAATATGGTAGCTGCCAGGCGATCCCGGCGCCATCAGCAAACTCTTTCGTGAGACAAGTGCGCACTGATGTCCGGCCACGATTGAATCGGAACCGCGGCGGCCGTGGAGCAGCCAGCATTGCGTGCCATCAGAGATAAGACCAATTCATGACCAGTTATTTCCTTGGCATCGACGCGGGCTCGTCCGTAACCAAAGTCGCGGTATTCGACGAAAAAGGCCAACAGCTCGGCATGGGATTTCGTCGCATCCGTTTGCAAAGACCCTATCCGGGTTGGTCGGAACTCGATCCTGTCCTTGCATGGAACGCGGTGAGCGAGGCGATCCGTGCAGCTCTCGCCAACGCCGGTATCGTGGGAAACGATATTGCCGCCGTGGGTCTGTCGGCGGCCATGGTAGGGGCATGGCTGGTCGATGATACCGGCAGTGCCTTGCGTCCCGGCATCGTTTGGGAAGACAGCCGGGCGCAGGATTTGCTGGAACGGCGGGCGGCCGACGTGCCGGATTTCTATCAAAGGATCTTTCAGTCGGATGGCTGCGTATTGCAGCAGGGCTGCACGTTGCCGCTACTTGCTTGGCTGCGAACATATGAGCCAGATGTGCTGGACAGGGCGGCACATGTCTTCGGCTATAAGGATTTCCTGCGCCTGAAACTGACCGGACGGGTAGCCACCGATCGCACGGAAGCTGCAGTGGCGCCAGGCAGCGCGCGACAGCGCGACCACAGCCCTGAAATGCTTGCATTGTTCGAAGTCGCCGACCTGGCGCACAAGCTGCCGCCAGCAGCAGATTCCGAAACCATAGGCGGCTTCGTCACGGCCGCGGCAGCAATTGCTACCGGGCTCACGGAAGGTACGCCGGTGGCGATCGGCGCCGGCGATGTTCCGGCAACTGTCATCGGCGCCAGCGCGCTCGAAAGCGGGATGGCGATGGCCGTTCTCGGTACGACCTGCATGGTCGGCATCGTCTCCGATCAGCCCGTATTCACGCCACCCAACCTAGGCCTGCTTTTTACCCTGCCCGGCGAGAACTGGTTCCGTGCGATGGTCAATGTGGCCGGCACGCTCAACCTTGACTGGGCTATCGAAACGCTGTTGCCTGACATAGCCGGGGAGCCCGATCTCTACGCACGGATGGAGGCGATGATCGCCCCGCTACCTATCGGCAATGACGGCGTGACCTATCTGCCATATCTCAGCGAGAGCGGCATCATTGCGCCAGTGGTTGACCACGAGGCGCGTGCCGGATTTTACGGTCTCGCACCCCGACACGGGCGGCCTCATATGATCCGGGCCGTCTATGAGGGGGTGACGCTGGCGATGCGCGATCTGTACCAAAATCTGGAAGGCACCAGCGGCAAAATCCTGCTGACCGGCGGCGGAGCGCGCAGCCTGATGTGGACACAGATGATCGCCGACGCGCTCGGCATCACTGTTCTCGTCCCGGCCGGGACCGAATTTGGTGCCAGGGGAGCAGCTCTCCTCGCGGCGACAGCCATTGGACAGTTCGGTTCGATCCGTGAAGCGTCGACGGCGACCCGGCAGATACAGCGCCGCCATGAGCCGGACGGTTCCATGAAGCCGGCCTGGGACCGCGCCTTCGCTAATTATCGCGCCCGCCGCGACAGCAGCTTGCGCAGATAGCCGGAAAAGCTCTACACAGTTGTTTCGGGTGGTACATACCACGAGAAATTCTGGTTAAACCTGTCCATGCCTTCGATCATCGCCGCAGATGATATGCCGCTTTATCAACGCATCGCGAGCTCGTTCGCGGCGCAGATTGCATCCGGTGCGCTGAAGGTCGGCGAAAGACTGCCGTCGGAGCGGCAGATGGCCGAGGAGCTCGGCGCGAGCCGAATGACTGCTCGCCAGGCGCTTAAGCTTCTCGAGCGGCGCGGCTTGGTAGAGACGCGTACCGGCCGAGGCGCCTTTGTTGCCCATCCGCACATCGAACAGCAGCTCAGTACTTTGAGCGGCTTTACCGAGGAGATGCATCGCGGCGGCCGTATGGCTTCCAGTATCGTGCTGGATGCAGGCATCGGCGCGGCGGATCGGGAAGCGGCGGCGGCACTTGGCATTGCCGAGCATGCGCCGGTCCATCGCCTCGTTCGCGTGCGTCTGGCGGATGCCGAACCCGTTGGTCTCGAGCGCACCGAAATCCCGGCGGCGCTGGCGCCGAGACTGCTGGAACGCGCGGATTTCAGCACGGATTCGCTCTATCGCGTGCTGCGAGAGGACTATGGCCTCTACCCCAGCGAAGCCGAGCAGAAGCTCTGGTCCGCGCATCCGGATGCGGCCAGCGCTGCGTCACTTGGTATTTCGCTGCAGAGCCCGGTTCTCTTTCTCACCCGCCGCACGCTCGACGCGACGGGCCGTCCGATCGAATACGTCCGGGCGGTCTATCGCGGCGATTGCTTCGTGATGCGTGTTAATCTGACGTTCGGAACAGACAAATGACCAAAACGCCGACTGCCGCCGCTTATCTGGCCGACCTCACCACTCGTATCGGTCGTCTATACGACGACAATGCCGAAGCGATCGCGCTCGCCGCCGCCGCCGTCGAGCGCACGGCCAAGGCTGACGGGCTGGTCTATGTTTTTGGCACCGGGCACAGCCACACCATGGCCGAAGAAGCGCATTTCCGGGCCGGTGGGCTGGCGCTGACCGTGCCGATCCTCGCCGCCACGACCATGGTGCACGAAGGTGCGGTCGCGGGCACTGTATTCGAGCGAATGTCGGGCATAGTCGCGCCCATATTCGCCCGCTATCCGATCGGCCCAAACGATGTGCTGATCGTCGTGTCCAACAGCGGCGTCAATACGGCCACCGTAGAGGCTGCGCTGATCGGCAAGACAATCGGAGCGACCGTTGTCGCGATCACCTCGGAAGCCTATTCGAAGGCTGCTGCCCAAGGGCGGACGCGGCTCGCCGACGTCGCCGACATCGTCCTCGACAACGGTGCGCCTCCTGGCGACGCCACCATCGACTTGCCGGGGAGCAAGTTGCGTGCCGGCCCGGTGTCAACCTCGATCGGGGCGGCGCTGATGAACGCCGTCTTCGTCGAAGCAGCTGCGCGTCTGCAGTCGGCTGGTGGCGCCGCACCCATTTATCTCAGCGCCAACATGCCGGGCGCCAAGGAGGTCAACGAGGCGCTGATCGATCGCTATCGGCCGCGCAATCCGCATCTTTGAGAAGGATTTCGGGACTCAAGGGGAGTCTCGGAGCAACGGGAGAAACGATGATGGGCCCTGCGAGATTTCTGACGATCGCCGGCTTCGCCGCTACACTTCTTGCCGGCACCGCCTATGCCGAGCCGGTAGACCTGACGGTCTGGCATATGGAGCAGCCGCCGCACCGCGTGCAGCGCATGAAGGAGCTGCTCGACGAATTCAACGCCGCTCATTCCGATATCCAGGTCAAGCAGGAGCCGCAAAGCTGGGGCGAGGTCTACGCTAAGGCGCCGGCGGCCTTCGCTGCCGGAAACGGTCCGGACCTTCTCTTTACCATTCCCGATTTCACAACAGTCCTGAAAGGCATCGATGTGGTCGTGCCGGTCGACGATCTGGTCAAGGACCTCGACAGCAAGCATGGCTTCGTCGAGGCGACGCTCGCGCCCTATAAATACGACGACCATGTTTGGGCCGTGCCGGCCTACAACATGGCGATCTCGCTATGGTACCGCAACAGCGTGCTGAAAGCGGCAGGCGTCGAGGTGCCGAAGACCTGGAGCGAGTGGCAGGCTGCCGCCGAGAAGCTCAGCACCGATGGCAAATCCGGCATCGGTCTTCCGGCCAACAAGCAGCTCTATACGGACCAAACCGTCTATAGCTTCATGGTCAACAGCGGTGCCGGCGATCTCTACAATGACGACGGCTCGATTGCTTTCGACAAGCCGGAAACCGTCAAGGCTTACGATTTCTACAGCAAGCTTGCCAAGTTTTCGCCACCCGACAACAGCACGTGGACATGGGGGGAGGCGGAGGCATGCTTTGCAAACAGCAGCTGCGGCATGATCCTGCAGTTCGGTGTCATCAACACCTACGAAACGCAGGCCGAAGGTGACGCCGCCGATCTCGGCGTGGCGCCCGTTCCGCATGCCGACGAGCAGAGCGCGTCGGCGACCATCTCCTATTCGAACGCCATCATGCTGACGACAAAGGATGAGGCGAAGCAGAAAGCCGCCAAGGTGTTTCTCACATGGTTGCTTGAACCTGCAAATTACGGTCGCTTTCTCACAATGGAGCCAGGCCTGTTCCTGCCGGTGACTAATGACGGCGCCAAGGCGGAATCGTTCTGGAGCGACAAGACCGTGACTAAATACAAGTCCCAGGTCGAAACCATGATTGCCAATTCGCAAACCGGCAAGCTCTTCGGCTTCACCACCGGCAAGGTGTTTCCGTCGATCGGCGCCATCTCGGCTCAGAATGTGATCGCCGAGACCTTGCAGCG
>NZ_RZTA01000099.1:0-25292 GCF_004023115.1 Mesorhizobium sp. M6A.T.Cr.TU.017.01.1.1 | reverse complement strand
TGAAAGGGGGGGCTTATGAAAAGGGGGGGGGACCCCCCAACCGCCATGAAGCCATCATTGCCACGACGACTGATCGCGCGGCAACCGACCATCTGGATCATGCACATCTACCTTGTCGTCGGCCGTCAGATTGGCGCTGAATATGACGAGATTGGTGCCTCCCGCATGCTGAAGCGAAGGAAAAAGCAGGCCGCGGCAACCGGCCGTGATCAGTATGTCGGAGAGTTTCCACGATGGCGGCGTCTTCTTGTCGATACGCGCGATAAGACGCCATTTACAATCCCATTCCGCCCATTCGGGACCCCAGATGAGGGGATCATACCCCGTCGACAAATCTACAACCTGATCCAACGTGACCTTGTAGGCCGCTAGTGTCGCTGGCGGAGTAATTGAAGCTCCCTGGCGATATTCATCGAGAGCCGTCTGCGGCGCGCGCGAGAGATAAAGCGCTTCGATCCCGGGTCGATTGAACCTACCTCCGTCAATCGCCGCACCGGCGCCGCTTACCGGAACATATGCCCATCTCGGCGTCAGGTAGCGATGGAAGACCTCGTCCGGCCCAATGCGGACGAGATTCATCCGCGCGCGCCGTTTTCCAAGTCGCGGAGATAGCTCAACACTGCTTCAAAATGCCCTTCGGCCACCAATTCGGCTGCGGTCTTGTGATCGTATTCGGCGATCGGCTCGTTTCGATACCAGTAAATTGCTTTGCTAATATCTCCGGTGAGCGTCGCCGCGGCCGTGATCGCCTTGATCATTTCGCGCATCCGGCTTTGCAGTCGCTCAGAGGCCGGATTGCGAAGCGTGTTTCGGTGAACACCCGTCAGATCGGCCAGGTTCGTCACCTGGACACCAAGCGCTTTTGAAAAGCGTTTTGGTGAAATGTAAGGTGTGCGAGGTTCCTGAAGGCTCTCCACGAAGCCCGACACCATGGCGGCCTGCGTATTCTGAGCGATTGTCATCGGTCTTCTCCGGCGCTTGTGATGACACTTGTCTGCACAATATGTGCACATCTCTTTGCATATCAAGTGCCGATTGCCTCGGTCAGCGCTCAGATCAAAGAAAGTAGCCATCAACGGCGACGGAATTCTCGCCTTCTCGAAATGCCAAATACGAAGCGTCTGCTACGTCAACCCTGTCGGCGTGAGCTTCGCCAGCTCACTACCGACAGGGATGCGCCATTAGAGCCAGGTCTAGGCCGCCCGTTTGCGCTTGCGGTCGGGCGTCACCGCCTCTTCGGCAAGCATTGCCACCGCCTGCCCAAGGCCAAGCGATTCCTGGTCGCGCGAGCCGAGCCGGCGGATGTTGACCGTCTCCTCCTCCGCCTCGCGCTTGCCGCAGACGAGGATAACCGGAACCTTGGCCAGGCTGTGCTCGCGGACCTTGTAGTTGATCTTCTCGTTGCGAAGATCGGCTTCCGCCAACAGTCCGGCCGCCTTCAGCTGCGCGACGACCTTTTGCGCGTAATCATCGGCATCTGAGGTGATCGTCGCCACCACCACCTGCAGCGGCGCGAACCACAGCGGGAAATGACCCGAATAATTCTCGATCAGGATGCCGAGGAAGCGCTCCATCGAGCCGCAGATGGCGCGATGCACCATCACCGGCTGCTTCTTTTCCGAATCGGAGCCGATGTAGAAGGCGCCGAACCGTTCCGGCAGGTTGAAATCAACCTGCGTGGTGCCGCATTGCCAGTCGCGGCCGATGGCGTCCTTCAGCACATATTCGAACTTCGGCCCGTAGAACGTGCCCTCGCCCGGATTGACGCCCGTCTTGATCCGGTTGCCCGACCGCGCCGCGATCTTGTCGAGCACGTCCTGCAGCACGCCCTCGGCATGATCCCACATCGCGTCGGTGCCAACCCGTTTTTCGGGGCGGGTCGCCAGCTTGACGGTGATTTCGTCGAAGCCGAAATCGGCATAGGTCGACAGGATCAGGTCGTTGATCTTGATGCACTCGTCGGCGAGCTGTTCCTCGGTGCAGAAGATGTGGGCATCGTCCTGGGTAAAGCCGCGCACGCGCATCAGCCCGTGCAGCGCGCCGGACGGCTCGTAGCGATGCACATTGCCGAATTCCGCAAGCTTTACCGGCAGATCGCGGTAGGACTTCAGCCCGTGCTTGAAGATTTGGACGTGGCCGGGGCAGTTCATCGGCTTCAGCGCAAACACCCGGTCGTCGTCGGTGTCGTCGCCGGCAACCGTCACCTTGAACATATTGTCCCGGTACCAGCCCCAGTGGCCCGACGTCTCCCACAGGCTCTTGTCGAGAACCTGCGGCGCGTTGACCTCCTGATAGCCCTGCTCGTCGAGGCGGCGGCGCATGTAGTTGACCAGGTTCTGGAACATCCTCCAGCCCTTGGCATGCCAAAAGACGACGCCCGGCCCCTCTTCCTGGAAATGGAACAGGTCCATCTCGCGGCCGAGCTTCCGGTGATCGCGCTTTTCGGCTTCCTCCAGCATGGTCTGATAGGCGTCGAGCTGCGCCTGATCGGCCCAGGCCGTGCCGTAGATGCGGGTCAGCATCGGGTTGTTGCTATCGCCGCGCCAGTAAGCGCCGGCCACCTTCATCAGCTTGAAAGCGTTGCCGATCTGGCCGGTCGAGGTCATATGCGGGCCGCGGCAAAGGTCGAACCAGTCGCCTTGCGCATAGATCTTGAGATCCTGATCTTCGGAAATCGCGTCGATCAGCTCGAGCTTGTAGCGCTCGCCCTTGTCGGCAAAGATTTTCTTCGCCTTCTCGCGCGACCACACCTCTTTGGTGAACGGCTTGTTGCGCGCGATGATCTCGCGCATCTTCTTCTCGATCACCGGGAAATCGTCGGGCGTGAACGGCTCATTGCGGGCAAAATCATAGTAGAACCCGTTCTCGATCACCGGACCGATGGTCACCTGCGTGCCCGGCCACAATTCCTGCACGGCTTCGGCCAGCACGTGTGCTGCGTCGTGACGGATGAGTTCCAGTGCGCGCGGGTCTTCGCGGGTGATGATCTCGATCTTGCCGGACTTGCCGAGCGGATCGGAAAGATCGCGCACGACGCCATCGATCGAGTAGGCCACGGCCTTCTTGGCCAGCGACTTCGAGATCGATTCCGCCAGGCCGGCGCCGGTCATCGCCGCTTCATAGTCGCGGACGGAGCCATCGGGAAATGTCAGGGAAACGGAATTCAGCATGAAATTCTCCTATCCAGTCCCGCAAACGAGCGCGGGTGGTGAAATGCATGTCGCCCAAAAGTGTGTAGCGGTTTTGGGGCGACCACATGCATAAAGTAAAAGCCGGATGCGTCCGGCGGCGGCAGCCTTTTAGGGGCAGATTCCCGTGCCGTAAAGACGGATGGCCGATCACTTAGTCTTGTTTGATGAGATTCGGCAGGTCTTTCAGGAACATCGCCCGCGTCTTGAGGCCCTTGGGCGTGTCCGATCGTTTCGCATCGACCGCTAGGCTGGCAAAGACGATCTTGCGGCCATCCTTTTGCGCCCAGCCGACAAACCAGCCAAGCGAGCGGTCATCCCTCACCTTGTCGGCGTCGTTGCGAAGCCTTGTGCTCCCGGTCTTGCCCTGCACCGTCCAGCCACCTGCCTGGAAGGTCGGCAAGATCGCCTTGGTCATCGCGAAGGCCTTGTCCGAAACCGGCAGGTTGCGGTCAAGCAGCCGACGCAGGAAATTCGCCTGTTCGACCGGCGAAATCTTGAGGGAAGAATTCACCCAGGACCGGGTGAGGCTATCATTCTTGCCGGCGTTGCCAGAAACATCCGTGTTGCCGTAGTCGAATTTCGACACGTAGCCGGCAAAGCGCTCGCTGCCGAGCCGGCGGGTGATTTCCCGCGAAAACCACAGCACCGAGTCCTTCTCCCAGATCGTCGGGTCGACGGTTTTCTGGTCCCGCTTCACCGCATTGAACTCCGGCTTGTAGTCCCATGCCGGCGTGTGCTCGTCGATTAGGATTCCCGCATCATAGCCGATCAGCGACAATGGGACCTTGAAAGTCGAGGCGGGACTGAAGCGCTGGTCGCAAACCCCTTGCCGATACAGCGTTTCGCCGCTTGCAGCATCCAGGATCAGCGTGCATTCAACGTCGTTCTGCGGCTCGGATTGAGCGCGGATCGGAAAGCCCAAAAACCAGGCCAGAAGATAGAGAACCAAGGCGAAGACGAATGGACGGCGGTCTATCTGGCGCATTTGGCAATCTCTCCTGAGGCAGGTCAGGAGCGGCTTAGCGAGGCGTCTTGTCTCGATTTTGTCTTAAATGCGCAAGATGCGGTCAAGCTTAGCAAATCGTAAAGATCTGCTCGATTGCTCACGCCCCTACCGCCATCAGTCTTCCGGGTCACGCTTTTTTCCGATCCGCCAATACCGCCAGGGCGTGAACCAGACATAACGGTCTTCCAGCACTTCCGGCACCCGGTCGATACCATGCGTGCCGAACGGTCCGCAGCGCAGCACCCTGAAAAGCCCCATCCAGCCACCCGCCCACAGGCCGTGGCGGGCGATCGCTTCATGCGCGTATTCGGAGCAGGTTGGCAGGTGCCGGCACGAATTGCCGACAAAACCGGACAGCGTCAGTTGGTAAAAGCGCACGAGCGATGTGCCCAGCAGGCGGCCGGGCGTCTTGCGCCACGGGCCGGGCCAGTTGCGCCCGCGCTGGAGCGACCTGGCGACATGCGCATGCCCATGTTGGTCGCGCACCGCATTCTCCGCATCGCGTTTCCTTGCACGATAGATGTGGACTTCGACCAGAGAACGCAATCCCCTTCTGATCACCGCCCTGTTGTCCGCCTCAGGCGCTTGGACGGCGGGCGGGATACCGATCGGCCAAGATATGCAGCGAGCAGCCGCGCTCTCTTCGCAGCGTCCGGCATATGGCGGCCTCGCGCCACGCGCTTGAAATGTCGCGACCCGGATGACATCGCCAAAAATGCTCAGAAACTGGATCATGGCCGCATCTCCTTTGAGTGTCGATTTGACCCCTGCTGGCCTTCATCCTCAAACGAGTATAGTTTCCACCTCGGATAACTTGAGATTATGCAAATGAAGCGCGGGCGCCTTCCCCTGACAGCATTGAGGAGTTTCGAAGCCGCCGGCAGGCAGCTGAGCTTCAGCCGGGCGGCCGACGAACTCTTTGTATCCCAAGCGGCGATCAGCCGTCAGATCCGCGAACTCGAGCTGTTCCTGCGCCAGCCCTTGTTCGTGCGCCACCATCGCCGCGTCGAGCTTACCGACACCGGCCGGCGCTTGCTCGATCAACTCGTCAGAAGTTTCGACGCAATCGATGGGCTGCTTTCGGAAATGATGGCGACGCCGGCCCAATCCGTGGTCTGCGTCAGCGTCGAGCCTTCGCTTGCCGCATCCTGGCTTGTGCCGCGGCTCAATCGATTTCGCGAGCTGCGGCCGGATATCGACATTTCCCTCGACGTCGACCCGCGCCTGATCGAGTTCCGCAGCGATCAGGCCGAACTCGCTCTGCGCTTCAGCGCCCACAGCACGTCATGGCCGCGCAGCGAGGCGGAATGCCTTGCTTCGGTCATCTATTCGCCTGTGCTGTCGCCGGCTCTTTCCGCGGCCAGTCCGGCACTGGAAAGCCCGGCCGACCTGCGGCGCTACACCTTGCTGCATGAAGAAAATCGGCAGAGCTGGGCTCGCTGGTTCGAGGCAGCAGGCGTAGCCGCGGATGAGATGCCGGAGCGTGGCCCGTTGCTGGCGGACGCGTCGCTGTCGAAGCAGGCCGCCGTGCTGGGGCACGGCGTGGCGCTGGCTGACCTTCTGCTGGCCAAGGAGGAACTGGCGACCGGTGCGTTGATCAAGCCATTCGGCACCGACATAGTTTGCGGCGCCTATTGGCTGGTTGCCAGGAGCCTACGCAACCTATCCGAACCGGCTGCGGCGTTCGCCGAATGGGTCCGGGTCGAATTTGCCGAAAGCAAGCGTTCTCTGGAAGGTATTTAGGCTGCCTGTTCGGCGCGCTTTTTCTCGATCTGGCCGATCGCGTCGACCACTGCATCGAAGGTCAGCATGGTCGAGGCATGGCGCGCCTTATAGTCGCGCACCGGTTCGAGATATCTGAGGTCGGCGAAGCGGCCTTCGGGCGGCGCGCCGTTTTCCTTCAGCATCTTCAGCATCGTCTCGCGAACGCTGCGCAATTCATCCGCGCTGGCGCCGACGACATGCTGCGCCATGATCGAGGACGACGCCTGGCCAAGCGCGCAGGCTTTAACGTCATGGGCGAAATCGGTGACGACGCCGTCATCCATCTTCAGATCGACGGTCACGGTCGAGCCGCACAGCTTGGAATGCGCGCGCGCGGTTGCGTCGGGATGGTCGAGCCGGCCGATCCGCGCGATATTCCCGGCAAATCCCAGAATTTTCGCATTGTAGACATCGTCGATCATATTTTTCCAATCCGTCACCGCCGAGCGAACAGCGATTGCCGCTGACGGTCTTCCTTTCGCTCGGCACGATCATATATAATGCTGGTAGTCGGGTATGGACAAGGCAACCAACAACCTCGTCCGTGCTCAAATCAAGTTCACGCCGCTTACGGGCTGGAAACAGGGCACGTTTCTAACACCCGAAAGGTCGTGGTCCGTTCAACTCGTTCCTCCTGAGAGAGGAACTACGGGAGACGCCTTTATGGATGCCGTCATCAAGAAATTCATGCCCCCCTCCGCCTATCTGGAAAAGCCGGTCACCGACCGGCCGAGCGAAGCCGAAGCCGAGGCCGCGGTTCGCACGCTGTTGCGCTGGGCCGGCGACAATCCGGACCGGGAGGGCCTGGTCGATACGCCAAAGCGTGTGGTGAAGGCCTATCGCGAAATGTTCGGCGGCTACGACAAATGCCCGGCCGAGGAACTCGGCCGCACTTTCGAGGAAGTCGCCGGCTATGACGACCTCGTCCTGGTCAAGGATATAACGTTCCATTCGCATTGCGAGCACCACATGGTGCCGATCATCGGCAAGGCGCATGTCGGCTATTTGCCGGACGGCAAGGTTGTCGGCCTGTCCAAGATCGCGCGCGTCGTCGATATCTTCGCCCAGCGCCTGCAGACCCAGGAAGCAATGACCGCACAGATTGCCGGCGTCATCCAGGATGTGCTCAATCCGCGCGGCGTCGCCGTCATGCTCGAAGCCGAGCATATGTGCATGGCCATGCGCGGCATCCGCAAGGAGGGCTCCACTACGCTGACGTCGACCTTCACCGGTGTCTTCAAGGACACGCCCGAGGAACAGGTCCGTTTCGTCACCATGGTGCGTGGCGGCAGGGGCTGAAGACCCCCGCGGTCGCTAGCCATGATACCGAAAAGTGGGAACCGGTTCTCGGACAGGATCATGGCCAAACAACAAGACAGAGCCTCGCCCATTCCGATCCTATCGGAATGGGCGAGGCTCTGAACAAGGACCGGCGATGTCGGCAGTGGAATTTCCGAAAGCTCCATCAGACAAGAAGGCACTGGAAGAAAGCACGGTCTTTTCGCCGCGCTTCGATGCCAGCGGCCTCGTCACCGTCGTCGTTACGGATGCCGAAGACGGAATGCTGCTAATGGTCGCGCATATGAACACCGAAGCGCTGGCGCTGACGCTGGAAACCGGCATCGCTCATTACTGGTCGCGCTCGCGCAGCGCTCTGTGGAAGAAGGGCGAAACGTCCGGGAACGTCCAGACCGTCGTCGAGATGCTCACGGATTGTGACCAGGATGCCATATGGTTGCGCGTCAAAGTGATGGGCCACGACGCAACCTGCCACACCGGCCGGCGTTCTTGCTTCTATCGGACGGTGGGACTGATCGACGGCAAGGGGACGCTTGCCAGCGACGGCAGCAAGCCGCTGTTCGATGCGGAAGAAATGTATCGAAAGCCCCGTGAACCATCCAAATGAACCATTCGCCGGCCTGCAACCACGTATATTCATGATTTCGATACTGCCAGCCTCTATGTTGGCAGTCGGACAAGGGAGATTGTGATGCTCGAATGGGCGTCATCGCGCAACCGACTGGACGTTCGAGAGGCCAATGGCCTGTCATCGTCCGCCGGCGCATCCGAAACGAGCCCCGCCAAGAAAACAGGCATTTCGCTGGCATTGGGCGGCGGCTGCGCGCGCGGCTGGGCTCATATCGGCGTGCTGCGCGCGCTTGACGAAGCCGGCATCGAAGTGTCGATGATCGCCGGCACCTCGATCGGCGCGCTGGTCGGCGGCTGCTATCTTGCCGGCAAGCTGGATGAGCTGGAAGAATTCGCCAGAAGCCTGACCAAGCGGCGCATTTTTGGTCTTCTCGATCTCAATCTGCGCGGCAGCGGCCTGTTCGGCGGCATGAAGCTCGACGCACGGCTGCGCGAGCATATGGCCGGCATCCGGTTCGAGGATCTGCCCAAGCCTTTCGTCTGCGTCACCTCGGAGATCCGCACCGGCCATGAAATCTGGCTGTCGGGCGGCTCGCTGATCACCGCCATGCGCGCCTCCTATGCACTGCCCGGTGTGTTCGAACCGGTCACTTGCAACGGCCGCGTGCTGGTCGACGGCGCGCTGGTCAATCCGGTTCCGGTCTCGGTCTGCCGCGCCTACGAGCAGCCGCTCGTGGTCGCGGTGAACCTTCACTACGATCTGTTCGGCCGCGCCGCCGTCATCAAGCACAGCGCCGGCGAACTGGTCGTCGAAAAGGATGCGCCAAGGCCCGGCCTGTTTGACGCAGCGCACCAGTACCAAACACGGCTCGGCATCACCGGCGTCATGGTCGAGGCCTTCAACATCATCCAGGACCGCATTTCGCGTGCACGACTTGCCGGCGACCCGCCCGATATGTCGCTGCAGCCTAAGCTCAGCCATATCGGCCTGACCGAATTCCACCGCGCCGACGAGGCGATCCGCATCGGCTATCAGGTTACGATGGCACAGATCAGCGAGTTGACCCGGCTGCAGACGGTTCTGGCCTAGCTCGTCGGCATAGGTGTTTGGCAGGTTGCAGGCTGTTGGCAGGCAGGATTTTCGCCGTTCGTCTGGGTCGACTATCGCCGACATTGGAGATTGGCCGAAGCCTTCCCAACTTCGTCATCCCAGGGCGAAGCAGGAGCGAAGCTCCGTCGCGGAGACCCTGGGATCCATGCCGTAACGCTAGTCAAAGCGTACAGCGGAGCAGAATTCTGCGCAGTGGCGGCGTTCCAATGTCATGGCATGGATCCTGGGGTCTGCGCCGCGTCGCTTCGCTCCTTGCTCCGCCCCAGGATGACGAAGCGATGGGCGTTTCGGCTAATCTCCAAGGCATGCGATCGCCAATACAAGCACGTCCGGCCTGTCAAAACTTCTGCGCTAAGGACCTAAGTCGGCTCACAACGCTCAGGCGCGTGCCGCATCGACGATGCGGAACTGCACCGTGCGGTTGCCGTTCCAGTGATTGCCCGACAGCGAACCGGCGACATGCACCGGCTTGCCCCTGTTCTTGAACAAGAATTCGCCGAGCGCCGTATCGACGGCGCGAAAGGCGATCGCCTGGATGCGGCCGCCGCTTTCCGACTGCAACTCGGCGCGGATGTGATTGGTGCCGACCGGCCTTGCATCGGCAAGGCGATGGCGCGGCAGCGCGAAGATCGGCGCGACATGCCCGGCGCCGAACGGGCCGGCTTTCTCCAATGCATCGAGCAGGCCGAGCGTTGCACCCTCGGCGGCCAGCGCACCGTCGATCGCCAGGCTTTCCTCACCTTGCAGCCGGAACACGTCGGCCGCCGCTCGTTCCTCGAAGAAGGCCCGGAGCGCGCCAAGTTTCGCCCGCTCCACCGTGATGCCGGCTGCCATGCCATGGCCGCCGCCTTTGACGATCAGCCCGGCAATGGCCGCCTCGCGCACCAACCGGCCAAGGTCGAAACCCGACACCGAACGGCCTGAACCCGTGCCGACGCCGTTGGCGTTGAAGGCGATGGCGAAGGCGGGCCGGCGCGCATGGTCCTTGAGCCGCGAGGCCAGCAGGCCGACGATGCCCGGATGCCAATTGGAGCTGGCGGTGACGACGATGGCCGGCCCATTGCCGCCGGCAAGCTCGGCATCGGCCTCCACGCGTGCCGCGGCCAGCATTTCCAGCTCCATCTGCTGCCGTTCCTGATTGAGCCGGTCCAGCGTCTCCGCAATGGTGCGGGCCTCGACGGGATCGTCGGTGGCGAGCAGGCGGCTGCCGAGCGCTGCATCGCCGATGCGCCCGCCGGCATTGATGCGCGGGCCGATCAGATAGGCCAGATGGAAGGTGCTGACCGGCTCGCCGATGCGCGAGACCCGCGCCAGCGCCGCCAGTCCTTCGTTCCTCTGCTGGCGCGCCATCTGCAGCCCTTTGACCACGAAAGCGCGGTTGACGCCGGTCAGCGGCACCACGTCGCAAACGGTCGCCAGCGCCACGAGGTCGAGCAAGCCAAGCAGATCCGGCGGTGCGGCATCCGGCAGCCGGTCGCGCAGGATCTTCGCCGTCTGCACCAGAGCCAGGAAGACGACGCCGGCGGCACAAAGATGGCCCTGCCCCGAAAGGTCGTCCTCGCGATTGGGATTGACAACCGCTACCGCCGCCGGCAACGGGCCGCCTAGCTGGTGATGGTCGAGCACTACGACATCGGCGCCGGCAGCCTTCGCCGCGTCGATGGAAACGGCGCTATTGGTGCCGCAATCGACGGTGACGATCAGCGTCGCGCCGCGCGAGACGAGCTCGCGCATGGCTTCCGGATTGGGGCCGTACCCCTCGAAGATGCGGTCCGGGATGTAGATCTCCGATGGCACCGAGAAATGTGTGAGAAACCGCTTGAGCAGCGCCGAGGAGGCCGCGCCATCGACATCGTAATCGCCGAAGATCGCCACCCTTTCCCTTGCAACGATTGCCGCGGCGATCCGGGCGGCGGCCTTGTCCATGTCGGTCAGCGACGCCGGGTTCGGCAAAAGGTCGCGGATGGTCGGATCAAGGAACCGCTCGGTCTGCTCGGCGGTCACGCCGCGTCCGGCAAGGACGCGCGCGACGATGTCCGGCACGCCATAGCCTTGCGCTATGGCAAGCGCGGTCATGTCCTGCCGCTCGGTCAGCCGGTGTTCCCAGGAAACACCAGTGGCCGACTGCCTTACATCGAGGAAGATACGGTTTTCGCCCGTCATGCGACGCGCCGTCTGCGGATTGTCATTTCTCACAATATGCGACGGCTAGCCGAGTCGGGAATCAAAACTTTTCCAGATCCTGGTGCCTTGCTTTGATCTCGCGCACGGTTCGTGACGACGAGCGCAGCACGATCGTATGCGTGGTGATGGAATTGCGGCCGAACTTGACGCCGGCCAGCATGTTGCCGTCGGTCACGCCGGTTGCGGCGAACAGCACATCGCCGCGCGCCATGTCTTGTGTGCGATAAACCCGCTTCGGGTCGGAAATGCCCATCTTGGCCGCGCGCTCCACCTTTTGCGGCGTGTCGAGGATCAGCCTTCCCAGAATCTGGCCGCCGGTGCAGCGCAACGCTGCCGCTGCCAGAACGCCCTCCGGCGCGCCGCCGGTGCCGAGATAGATGTCGATGCCGGTTTCATCCGGATCGGTGGTATGGATGACGCCGGCGACGTCACCATCGCCGATCAGCCGGATCGCAGCGCCCGTGGCGCGCACCGCTTCGATCAGCGCGCCATGGCGCGGCCGGTCGAGGATGCAGGCGGTGATCTCCGACACCGCCACGGCCTTGGCCCTGGCCAGGCTCGCGATGTTTTCGGCCGGCGAGGCATCGATGTCGATGACACCGTCCGCATATCCCGGGCCAACGGCGATCTTGTCCATATAGACGTCGGGCGCGAACAGGAGGCTGCCCTTTTCCGCAATGGCAATGACGGCCAGCGCATTGGGCAGGTTCTTGGCGCAGATCGTCGTGCCTTCGAGCGGATCCAGCGCGATATCGACCGCCGGCCTTTGCCGGAGCCGACCTCTTCGCCGATGTAGAGCATCGGGGCCTCGTCGCGCTCGCCCTCGCCGATCACCACCGTGCCGTTGATGGCGAGACGGTTGAGCTCCTCGCGCATCGCGTCGACTGCGGCCTGGTCGGCGGCCTTTTCGTCGCCGCGTCCGCGCAGCCTGGCCGCCGCAACCGCGGCGCGTTCGGTGACACGCACCAGTTCCATGGTGAGTATCCGGTCAAGGCCGGCGACGATGTTCTGGGCAACGTTCATCGGTGGACAATCCTCGTTGGTGCATTGCCTCCCGCCAGAGGCGCGCTGGTTGTGTCAAAGCTCCATGACAACAGCAAGACCTGAGCGGGTCTTTTTTGAAAACACAACGATATCAATCGATTGAAAGGAAAGCGTAAATCTCTACTCTGCCCGCTCGATGCGAATGACTTGAGGCTTGTCGGTCAGATGGTCGTCCTTAGTTATGCCTTCGACGGCCTTGCGCACCGCAGCTTCTGTCGTCTCGTGGGTGACGAGGATGACCGTCTTCTGCAAAGCGGTATCCGGCCCGGCGGCGTGCTGCACGATCGATTCCAGCGAAATGTCGTTGTCGGCCATGCGCTTGGCGATGGCGGCAAAGACGCCGATGCGGTCATGCACGGTCAGCCGGATGAAATAGCCGCCGGCATGGCTGCGCATCTGCGCCTTCTTGTAAGGTCGCAATTCCTTCGCCGGCAGGCCGAAGACCGGACCGTGCTGGAAACCGGGCCGGCTCTTGGCGATGTCGGCAATGTCGCCGACCACTGCCGATGCGGTGGCATTGCCGCCGGCACCGGGACCGGAGAGCAAAAGCTCGCCAAGGATGTCGGTTTCGATGGCCACCGCATTGGTGACGCCGTGCACCTGCGCGATGACCGAGGCTGTCGGCACCATGGTCGGGTGCACGCGCTGTTCGATACCGCTTTCCGTGCGCTGGGCGACGCCGAGCAGTTTTATCCGGTAGCCGAGATCGCCGGCCGCTCGGATGTCGGCCTGGCTGATGTTGGAAATGCCTTCCATGTAGATGTCGTTGGCGGCAATCCTCGTGCCGAAGGCAAGGCTGGTCAGGATCGACAGCTTGTGCGCGGTGTCGTGGCCCTCGATGTCGAAGGTCGGGTCGGCCTCGGCATAGCCCAGCCGTTGCGCGTCCTTCAGGCAGGCGTCGAACGACAGGCCCTCGGCTTCCATGCGGGTCAGGATATAGTTGCAGGTGCCGTTGAGGATGCCGAAGACACGGGTTACCGAATTGCCGGCCATCGCCTCGCGCATCGTCTTGATGACCGGAATGCCGCCCGCCACCGCCGCCTCGTAATTGAGCAGCACGCCCTTCTTCTCAGCGATCTCGGCCAGCGCCACGCCATGCTTGGCGAGCAGCGCCTTATTGGCGGTGACGACGTGGCGGCCGGCTTCAAGCGCCGCTTTCACGGAAGAGCGCGACGGCCCCTCGTCGCCGCCGATCAGCTCGACGAGGACATCGATGTCGGCGGTCTGCGCCATTCCTACCGGATCGTCGAACCACTTGGCCGCGCCAAGATCGACGCCGCGGTCGCGTTTGCGATCGCGGGCCGAAACGGCTGCCACAACGACCTCGCGGCCGCATTGCCGCGTCAGTTCCGCCGCCTTGTCGCGCAGCACACGCGCCACCGACGCGCCGACGGTGCCGAGACCGGCAATTCCAACACGCAACGCTTCAGCCATGTCCGGCGACGCCCCTCAAGGATTTGGTCGATGTGATATCGGGCAACTCAACGATGCGCGGCGAGCGGCACCACATTGTTGGGCTGCTTGGCGCTGGACGCCAGGAAACGCTTGATGTTGCGCGCCGCCTGCCGGATCCGGTGCTCGTTCTCGACCAGCGCGATGCGCACATGGTCGTCGCCGTGCTCGCCGAAGCCGACGCCCGGCGCCACCGCCACGTCGGCGTGCTCGATCAGAAGCTTGGAGAACTCGAGCGAGCCGAGATGCTTGAATGGCTCCGGTATCGGCGCCCAGGCAAACATCGACGCCGCCGGCGCAGGAACAGTCCAGCCGGCGCGGCTGAAGGCGTCGACCATCACATCGCGGCGCTTATGGTAGATGTCGCGCACTTCGGCGATATCGGCGCCATCGCCGTTGAGCGCGTGCGCGGCCGCCACCTGGATCGGCGTGAAGGCGCCATAGTCGAGGTAGGACTTGACCCTGGTCAGCGCCGAGATCAGCCGCTCGTTGCCCACGGCAAAACCCATGCGCCAGCCGGGCATGGAAAAGGTCTTCGACATCGAGGTGAACTCGACCGCCACGTCGATCGCACCCGGCACCTGCAGCACCGAGGGCGGCGGATTGCCGTCGAAATAGATTTCCGAATAGGCAAGGTCCGACAGGATGATGATGTCGTTCTTCTTGGCGAAGGCCACCACGTCCTTGTAGAAATCGAGCGAGGCGACCTGCGCCGTCGGGTTCGACGGGTAATTGAGGATCAACGCCAGCGGCTTCGGGATCGAATGGCGGATGCCGCGCTCCAGCGCCGGAATGAAGCCATCGTCCGGCTCCACTTGCAACGAGCGGATGACGCCGCCCGACATGATGAAACCGAAAGCGTGGATCGGATAGGTCGGGTTGGGGCACAGGATCACGTCGCCGGGCGCGGTGATCGCCTGCGCCATGTTGGCAAAACCTTCCTTCGAGCCCAGCGTCGCCACCACTTGCGTGTCCGGATCGAGCTTCACACCGAAACGGCGGGCATAGTAACTGGCCTGGGCGCGGCGCAGGCCCGGAATGCCGCGCGACGACGAATAGCGATGCGTGCGCGGATCGCGCACGACCTCGCACAATTTGTCGACGATGGCCTTGGGCGTCGGCAGGTCCGGATTGCCCATGCCAAGGTCGATGATGTCGGCGCCGCGCGAGCGGGCACTGGCCTTCAGCCGGTTGACCTGCTCGAAGACATAGGGCGGAAGCCGGCGGACCTTGTGAAATTCTTCCATATCAATTCCAGAGGTGGGTCAATTCCAGAGGTGGTTTTCGGTCGCGCGATATAACCCTATTTGCAGGTAGGGTCGAGGGCGGGATCGCATTTGGCTTCGATCTGCTTCAGTGCATCGGCGCCGTGCTGCTTTGCCAGCGCGTTTAGCGTCGCCGGGTTCGTCACCCTGACAGCGCCGACTTTCGAGCCCTGGGTCTGCTCGTCGGCCTTCAACTGGGCGAGCTTGGCGTTCTTTTCCGCGTCGGTGAACTGCTCCGCCGCCACCTTCGGCGGAATATTCAGGTTCGGATAGGTGCCGGTATCCTTCGGCCCGTCGGTAGCCGAGACCGGCGTGGCGCCTTCGATGTTGGTGCTCGAACAGCCGGCGATCGCCAGCAAAACGACCGCCGCGCCCATGCGGCAAAAACGACCAGTGCCAGAAAAACCGGTTTCGCCAATATTAATCGTCATATTGTTTCCTTAGGCAGCCGAGGTAGAGCGCATTGGACCCTGTCGGATGTCCCATGATAATATGTCAAGAAAACGCTTCGGGAGGAACCCCGCGAACCATGTCCAAAACACCCGATTCGGGCAAAGCGGAAGATGACCAGCCTTCGACCGTCGAGCAATATCTGGTGAAGGACCCGGAACGCTTCGCCTTGAACATGGCGCGCATGATCGAGCAGGCCGGCAAGGCGGCTTCCGCATGGGCCGAGCCGCGGGAAAAAGGCGACGTGCGCGATCATGTCGCCGAGCCGTTCGTCGACATGGTGAAAACCTTCTCCAAGCTCAGCGAATACTGGCTTTCCGACCCGCAGCGCGCGCTGGAGGCGCAGACGCGGCTGTTCTCCGGCTATATGACCGTCTGGGCCAACTCCATCCAGCGCATCAGCGCCGGCAGCGAAGATGCCGACGACGCGGTCAAGCCCGAGCGCGGCGACAAGCGTTTCCAAGACCCCGAATGGGGCCGCAACGCTTTCTTCGATTTTCTCAAGCAGGCTTATCTCGTCACCTCGCGCTGGGCGTCCGAGCTGGTCGAGCACGCCGATGGCCTGGACGAGCACACCCGCCACAAGGCCAGCTTCTACGTCAAGCAGGTGTCCAACGCCATCTCGCCGTCGAATTTCATCTTGACCAACCCGGAACTGTTTCGCGAGACCATCGCCTCGAATGGCGAAAACCTGGTCCGCGGCATGAAGATGCTGGCCGAGGACATTGTAGCCGGCAAGGGCGACCTGAAACTGAGGCAGGCCGATTATTCGCCCTTCGAGATCGGCAAGAACCTGGCCACGACACCCGGCAAGGTGGTGGGCCGCAGCGACGTCGCCGAGATCCTGCAATACGATCCGGCGACCGAGACCGTGCTCAAGCGGCCGCTGCTGATCTGCCCGCCATGGATCAACAAATTCTACATTCTCGATCTCAACCCGCAAAAATCCTTCATCCGCTGGGCGGTCGAGCAAGGCCACACCGTTTTCGTCATCTCCTGGATCAATCCGGACGAGCGGCACGGCACCAAGAGCTGGGAGGCCTATATCCGAGAGGGCCTGCAATACGGTCTGGACACGATCGAGAAGGCCACCGGCGAAAAAGAAGTCAACGCCGTCGGCTACTGCGTCGGCGGCACGCTTATGGCGGCGGCCCTGGCGCTGATGGCGCAGGAAGGCGACCACCGCATCAAATCGGCCACCTTCTTCACCACCCAGGTCGATTTCACCTATGCCGGCGACCTGAAAGTGTTCGTCGACGAGGAGCAGGTCGCGGCCGTCGAAAAGGCGATGAACGAGAAAGGCTATCTCGACGGCACCAAGATGGCGACCGCCTTCAACATGCTGCGCTCAGGCGACCTGATCTGGCCCTATGTCGTCAACAACTACATGCGCGGCAAGGATCCGCTGCCCTTCGACCTGCTCTACTGGAACGCCGATTCGACCCGCATGGGCGCGGCCAACCATTCCTTCTACCTGCGCAATTGCTATCTCGAGAACAGACTTTCGCAAGGCATGATGGAGCTGGCGGGCCGCGTGGTATCGCTGGGTGACATCACCATCCCGGTCTACAACCTCGCCTCGAAGGAAGATCACATCGCGCCGGCGCTTTCGGTATTCCTCGGCTCGAAATATTTCGGCGGAGAGGTCGACTACGTCATGGCCGCCTCCGGCCACATCGCCGGCGTCGTCAATCCGCCGGCGGCGCAGAAGTATCACTACTGGACCGGCGGCAAGCCGGCGGGCGACTTCGACCAGTGGGTCGCCAACGCCACCGACCATCCCGGCTCCTGGTGGCCGCACTGGCAACGCTGGATCGAGGCCAGGGACAACACCCGCGTGCCGGCCCGCAAACCCGGCAAGCGCATGAAAACCCTGGGCGATGCGCCAGGCACCTATGTCAAGGTGCGTGTGTAACCTTCTGTAATGTGTGGTGAGTTGACGCGCCGGTAAAAGAGGACGAAATGGTGTCGTCAACCCTTAACTAGCCCCGATTCCTCTCTAGCCGTCGAAATACTCTGGGGCTTGCGGATTTGACACAGGTCTCGTTTCCGTTCGGGGACAAGGAATTATTTCGGCGAGACGTTGCGACGCCGCGCCAATGCCGTACCGGCCGGACATCGAGGGGGAATTTTGTTTTGAAATCAGCAGGATCGCGCCTCGCGAAGGGAGAACGCCGCGCCATTGCCGCCGCGCTTTTCTCCGTGCTCCTGGCGTCCTGCACCTCGGCCGGCGACCCGTCCCTATCGGTCGGCATGCCGGGGTACAACGCCTCGGCTACGGACATCAGCACCGCCTCCGGCACGCAACAGGTCGCCGCCGATTCGTCGTCGCAGATCACGACTTCACAGATGACGATGACCGCCGAGGGCGATGCAAGCCTTCCCGAGCAGGTCGCTTATGTGCCGATGGCGAAGCCGGGCACCCAGGAGGGCGCCAAGTCCGATGCCGGCTTCCCGGTCACGGCTCCTGCGGGTGCCGAAGCGACTGCGGGCCAGACGCCGCAGCCACAGGAACAGTCCGCGAAGACGGTTGAGCAGGCCGATGCTGCTGCGCAGAAGACAGAAACAGCCGATGCCGGCACGAAGTCCAAGGCCGAGGCCTCCGCGCCGGCGATGAACAATCCGGTCTATGTGACCGCCGGAGAGCCGCAACCGCAGGCCTATGCGCCGAAGAAGAAGGGGTTCCTCGCCTCTTTGTTCAGCGCCACGCCCGCCTCGGCGGCCCCGCAGGCCAACAACAGGTCGGACGAGCAACCGGCGGCCGCCCAGCCCAAGGCAGAGGCGGCAAAGCCGACCATCACTTTGGCCTCGGCCAAATCGGCTGAAAAGCCGGTGCAACTGGCCTCGATCGGCGATACCAGCCATTTCACCGACGACGCGCTGCCCGGCGTGCGCAAGACCGCGCTCTTCGAGATCAAGCGCAAATCTGGCCTCGACGACGAGAGCGACGTCGATCTCAACGAGGATGAAGGCGGCGCCTATCAAGTGGCATCCGCTGCCGGCCTTGCCCGGCTGGCGCCCAACGGCCTTTTGAAGCAGACCGAGAATGTCGACGTTGCTTGCCTGAAGCCTTCGCTGGTCCGCGTGCTGAAGACGATCGAGGGTCACTACGGCAAGAAGATGATCGTCACCTCCGGCTACCGCGACCCGGCCCGCAACCGCCGCGCCAACGGCGCCAAGAATTCACTGCACATGTATTGCGCCGCCGCCGATATCCAGGTTCCAGGCGTCTCGAAAGCGCAACTGGCTAGCTATGTCCGCAACATGCCCGGGCGCGGCGGCGTCGGCACCTACTGCCATACCGAATCCGTTCACATCGACGTCGGCCCCGAGCGCGACTGGAACTGGCGCTGCCGCCGCCGGCGGTAAGCTGGTTCTTCCTCTCGTTTATGCAACATCCGCAGTGTCCGTCCGAGGACGGCATGCGATGGTGCGTGGAACCGGGCTAAATCGCCGAAAATGCGTGGTTTTGCGGCCACTGAAAAAAGTTGTCGCAGGCGGCGGCAGACGGGTTGCCGGTTTGGTGCAACGCAACTATAAGCGCTCACATCTGAGCGCGCCCATCGTCTAGCGGTCAGGACACCGCCCTTTCACGGCGGTAACAGGGGTTCGATTCCCCTTGGGCGTACCAGCAAAATCAAGCACTTAGCGACGCCTCCCCCCAAACGGTGAAATATACGTGAAATAAACGTCGGCGTATATTGACGAACGCGCCGGCCCCAGCACCGCGCGGATGGTGACGATTCGGCCTCGCCGTGGCATCCTTGTGCCATGTCGCCGAAGCCCGCCTCCGCCCGTCCGTTGTCGACAACCCCTTTTTCAGCCGCGCCCATCCCGCCGACGCCAGCAATCCACGCACGATCCCGGCCGCCGTCAACGTTCGCGAATCGGCAATCACCATGCTTGCCTCGCGCGGCGCGCTCGATGCGGCTCAGGTCAAGGCGGCCGACCACTTCCGAACGCTATGGGAAACGCTCGGCGGCAAGGGCGCGTCCTCGATCGATCCGGGCCGCATCGTCGTCGATGCCGGCAAGATGCCGGAGGGCATCAGCCAGCGCCAGATCGATGCCGGGCAGGAATTGCGGCGGTGCCGGGCGCTGCTCGGCGCTCGCGGCTATGCGCTGGTCTCGCTCGTCTGCGGGCAAGGCATGGCCCTTCACGAAATCGCGGCCAGCAAGCGTGAAAGGCTGACGGCGGCCGACATGTTGCGGTGGTGCCTGGACGATCTTGCGGCCTTGTGGGGCATCGCGACAAGGCGGCGGTAATGGCCCGCTTTGCCGCCCCTATCCGGCCTGTCAGCGCGCGCGGCGGGCTTGGCCGGGGAAAAGTGGCGGGCGGCGGAAATGCCCGCCTGTTGGGGCCTGGGTCAATCACCAGCGATCGTTGGAATCGCCCCGTTGTTCGTATTCCCTCGTATCGCGGTTGTTGTCCCAATTGGGAGTGCCGGGATATTTCTCCGCGAACGCCTTCGGATCCTTGGCTCGTTCACGCCACATTGCAAAGTGGCCGAGGATCATCACCACAAGCTGGAACGTGAACCATATGGCCCCAATGGCAATGATGATCTCCACGGTTATCCTTTTTCACCCCTAAAGCAGCGCGATCAAGCCACCTGCGCGGACATCATGCAAGAGTGGCTTGGGGCACTATCAACAGGTCACGGTGGGATTTTCCCGATCCGCCGCTTGGATTCTCCGCTCCAGCCGCCTTATTTAGAGGGGCGACTGCCATATATTGCGGATAGGGGCGACGCTCATCGAAAGATGGGCCGCCGATTTCCCCTCGGCGCGCGTTGCTGCGGAGAACGGTGCGGGCTTTTTGCGCTGGTAGGTTAAGCCACTATTCGGAGAAACAAATACCCGCCCCGGATCAGGCAGCCCATCGCCGCCAGCCAGAACCCCACTGCCACCAACCGAAGGCAGTGTCCGGCAATTCTATAGCGCCTTGATTGAGGCGTCTCATGGACAAACGGGTGCTCGTAGTCGTGCTTCTCCTTGCCGCCCTCTTCGGCATACGCCAGTTGGCTGAGGTAGGCGAAGGCCGGTGCGGCCATTGTAGATAGGAGCCCCAAGAACAGCCAAAGCAGTATCGAATTGAAATTCGCCAAGTGCTGGGGATTTTGCGATAGCCGCGAATAGTTGGCGCTGTAGAAGCCCAGCGCAGCGGCAATACCTCCCGCCGCAACGAGGGCCGGCGCTTTCATCGCCTCGACGCTGAAAGCTTGGATTTGGTTCGTTGTCAGCTTTCGATATTCATTGGCGCGATCATGCGCGCGCTTGGCCGCATCAAGCCGGAATTCGAATTGCTTGTCTGTCTCGCTCACTTGCTAGCCTTGTGATTTCGGTAGCATTTTTGCGAGTCGCAGCAGCCGGTCAACTGACGGGTGACGCTTTCGGCGGCTGGCACATGAGCGAGTTGGGGAAAACGGTACTGTGCACGAAAATCGGCTCTTTTCGGCGTCGCGAATGATCCGCGCTTCATGAATGTTCTTGTGCGTCAGACCGAGGTCGGCGACTCCCACCGCCTCCGCGTTGGAAGCGGTGCGCTCGTTTGCTGATCGGACCTCTCCTCGCTCTTGCGCCGCGTCGTATTCGTCGGCGAGCCGCCGCTTGGCCATCCCGCACGCGCTCGACCAGATCGGGCGCATAGCGAAGAATGGCGCGTGCTTTGCTTCCCCCGTAAAAACAAGCACTTGGAGTTGCTTCGTCGACGGCTCCGATTAGGTGTGGGTCCGCGCCAATGAGGCGCGCCAACCAAAAGGACTCAAGGCAATGATCATCAAGACCAACACCCCGAGCATGGAATCCGCCGACGCCTACAACGCCGAGGTTTCCGCGAACGCGACCCGCTTTGCCGCCTCGCTTTTCCTCGGGCGCGGCAAATTTGCCAACGCCGAGGCCAACACCCGCGAGGAAATCGACGCCGCCGCCGCCCAGCTTTCCGCCGACAATCCGAACGCCACCGCGAAGCCGATCATTGTCGCTTTCGACGCGACCGGAAATCAGACGGTTGTTTCCGGCAAGCCGCACAAGGCCCCGAAGGCGGAAAAGGCACCGAAAGCGGCAAAGGCACCGAAGGCTGACAAGCCCGCTGGCGGCAAGCGCGCGGAAATTCTCGCCAGCGCCGAGGCCGGAACCTTGCCAGCCAAGCCGGACTTTTCGGCCGCTACCCATGGGCGCTTTCGCAAGAAGCTTGATGAAATTATCGCCCTTGTCGAAGCTGGCGATATCAAGGCGCTGAAGGCCTATCCGATCAATCCGATTTCCTCCTCGTCGAAGGCTATGGACCGCTATCGGAACCTGGCGGTGACTGCTTTGGAAGCGCAGCGGAAAGCCGCCAAGGCAGCGAGGTGATCGCATGGACTGGAACGATCCCGCTGCCGCGCTCTGGCCTTCGCCAATGCCGCGCTGAAGGGGCTTGCTAGTGGTGAAAATCCAACGCTTGGTACCCGAGGCGAATACAGCTCACGACCCCTTTTCTACCCTTCCGCCGGAGAGTCCGAAGGGGAAGTGGTGACCCCAAGCCGACCTTCATCAACCCATTTTGCTACTCGATAGCCGACATTCGCGGCAACCAGCGCTGGCGACCCTTTGCGGACTTACGTCACAGCGCCCGGCCAGGGGGGTATGCGTATGTCTAGATGCCAAGAAAGGAGGCGCTTATTTCAAGGCGAACTGTCGAATGATGTGTTCCGCCGCATCTTCTGGTGCTTTGGTTTCAGTGTCGATTGCGAGACAGTTCTGCGCCATTCGGTAGCAACCGCCACCAGCCGGTCAGGATCAACCCGATCCAGAACAGCGGTCCCCAGACCAGACCAAGCACCAGCGTACCCACAGTGAATCCGGCGATGAAGGGGTAGCCCTCGCGGTGGATCGGGACAAGCGTGCTGCGGATCGTGTCGGCCAGGTTCATGGGCGGCCCTGAGGCTCCGGTTTGCGAACGAGGCCGACGTTTAGCGGATCGGTCCGCCGAGGGCAACGCAGGCAGGCAGGTGCGGAGAGCCGTGCTATCTCTCGGAGATGCTGTCGCGAAGCCTTACGAATCGATCCGCCGCCCCGTTCTGCTGGTCGGCGGCCAGTTGGACGACCACAAGCACCAGCGTTCGGCCGCTGACGAAAGACCACGCGACGCCCGGCCGGACGAAATTGTCGGTTTCCTGGCGAAATACAAGCTCGATGTGCGGGCCGTTCGCGCCCTGTCCGCTCTGCCGGCCCGTCACCCGGACGCCCTTGTAAACGCTTTCGATATGGTTCGCGAACGCATCGGGATCGCGCGCCAAACGATAGCCATCGGCCGCCTCCGGCGGCAAAGCGACGACGGTCACAAACGGTTGGCCGGGGGCGGAATCCGACTCGTTGCTGGGCCCGTCCGTCATCATCACTCCGCTGTTGGAGAGCGTCACCGTGATTCGCAGCCCGCCGAAATCGGCAATATCGATCGGCAGCGCGGCAATCTGCTCGGCCGGCGACACTATGCGCTCGACTGTGGAGAGAAGGGCATCACGCACGGCGGCGTCGGTCACTGTCGGACGGGCCTCGTCGAAAATCGTCGCGGAGACGGTACCGCTGGACTCCCCGCGCACCAGCAGTGCCATCGCATCCGCGGCGGCCATACGCATCCGCATCAGATGAGCCGGTCGGCCACCGACCTGGATCTCGTCGATGGCCACGATACGGCCCTGATCCGCGCCTGATCCCACAACCGACCCGACCGCAGCGAAACGGGAAGGGTCGTGCGGCTGCGCCGTAGTGACGACTATGATTATCGCTCCGGCAGGGTGGACGAACATCGCGTGCGGCCGAGTCTCGACCGTAAAGCCCGGCGGCGGCGTCAGCCCCCAATGTGCGCCGGGAAGGAAGACCGGCTCCGCGGTCGCCGCCCAGGAAAAGAACAAGCTGGCGGCAAAGGCGCCCAGCGAGACCAACAGACCGGTGAGAGCAGCAGGCAGCAATCGCACATCGCGCTGCGGGAAAGTGTGGCTGGCGCAGGCTACACTCATGGCGGTTGGCGCTCCGTTCCGCAGGCTCTGCGACAGGACTAAGCCTGAGGAATGGGCAGCACGTCAAGTCACCGGTCCGGGGCGGCGATCCGGAGCCAGATGTTCGCGCTCGGGTAAAGGAACTCAGAACTGCTTGCGATACACGACGAAACCGGAGTGCTCCGCCACCTTGTCGTAGAGCAGCATCGCGGTCTGGTTCGTCTCGTGCGTGTGCCAGTAAACGCGCGGCGAGCCGGCAAGCCGCGCCTGCTCATAGACGCCCTCGATCAGCGCTCTGCCGACGCCCCCGCCGCGCTCGTTCTGTGCCGTGAACAGGTCCTGCAGGTAGCAGACGGGCGCGATCGCGGTGGTGTTGCGGTGAAAAAGGTAGTGGGTCAGCCCGACCAGCCTTCCGTCACGCTCCGCGACCAGCGCGTGCACGGGTTCGTAAGCGTCGAAGAACCGGCCCCAGGTCATCCGCGTGACTTCGTCAGGAACCGCCGTCGGGCCGACACGCTTGTAGAATTCGTTGTAGCCCTCCCAGAGCGGGAGCCACTGGTCGTAGTCCTGCCGGAGGACGGGGCGGATTGTGAGGCTGGCGGGCATGCGTGATCCTGATTGCGGCGGCGAAGAAGCCTCGGCAATATCCGCGCGCCGGCCGGCGCAGAAGTGGCAGAAACACCCGCTTCTTCGTCCAGCCGAAACGCGGATGCCTCATCCGGCCGTTGCATGCGCGCTACAGGATGAGGTATCCCGTGACGACCTCTCCGAGGGACGACGGCGAGGAAGGCTGCTCCCAGGAGACGACGTACCGTCCCGCCCCGTCGCGCACCGTCGTGGGCGACGCCCCGCATTGGGTGCAACGGTATTCCGAGACCTGCGCATAGCCGACGCCGACGTCGCAGAACTCGGCCCGCGCCAGGCCGCCGCAGCACCCGCACTCCTCGACAGGCTCGCTGTCTCCGTATCCGTAGCCGCCGCTCATCCGTGCCTCCACGCCGGATTGTCGCCGCGCGCCTCGAGAGTGGCAACCGGACAGCCCCGAAAAGACGCTTACACGAGCGTTGGCGCATCTGCGCGGAGGCAGTGCAAAGCGTAGAGGGCGAATTCTATCCAATCACGCTGAACTTTCACCCGGATACACTGCATCGCCCGGTTTGGTCACGAGTAGGGGATCGGCAGCATTCGGAAAGACCAAACAAGAGCCCGAGGGTCTTGCAAGGGTCGGCTTGGGCCGTTGCGCGAAGGCCAGGGTTGGAGAAGCGCTGCAAATGACAGGTTATGGCGCTGGTTGCTCGTTCAAATTGCGAACGTGAACGGAAAATCCTACCCAGAGCGGTCATCCACGACGGGTACCAACCGTCAGGTTTTCACCACTAGTTCATGCCGTGCATCAGTGGCCGCTCGAAATCCGCCCGCTACATGGCGAAACGGACCCGAAGCGCGAATTTTGGATCGTCGGCGATCACGCTGCACAACGGCAAGACCCACGAGGGTTGGGAGGCGCAGTCGAGCGGTTTGGTACCCGCGAGAACGGACTCCGCCAGTGCGCGAGAGTGCGCTAGAACGGTGCGGGCTTGTGATCGAAGCTGGCTGCTAAGCCCTAAAGTAATTTTTGCCTTTTTCCCCCGCCCCTTCTCCGGTTCCGGGTAGATCATCGCGAGCGTCCATGGCCTAGCCTTTGGTTCATGTATCCGGCATCTGGCCGCGGCGCGAATTCCGACCAACCAAAACGGCATCGGAGCGAGAACATGATCGCCCGCAGCGCCACGCCGTCGCTGCCGCTGGCAAGGCGCAGCAGATTGCCGACAAGCCTCGCCTCGACCTTTGCTGCGCCTCGGTCCAGTTCGAGCCTGTAGCGCTTGCGAAGCGTCTTTTGATCGATCCCGAGAACGGCGCATATTTCCGCCTGCGAAACGGCCGCGCCGGCCAGTAGCTCGACGGTCTGGCGCCGCGCTTGATCCGGTTTATGCGGCGG
>NZ_RZTA01000098.1:0-25507 GCF_004023115.1 Mesorhizobium sp. M6A.T.Cr.TU.017.01.1.1 | reverse complement strand
GGCGCGCGCGGCACGGATCGCTGCCGAATCGGGCGAGCCGCCGCCCGCCGTTTCCGGCATGACCGGCTTCAGCACGCGCTCGCGCACCAGATGCCGCGTCACCTCGCTATCGGCCTTGTTGAGATACCAGTCGGTCAGCCGGCGGATTTCCGCGCGCCCCCTCGGATCCTCGGCGAACAGCCGCTTGTCGCGCTTGAGCACGCCGCGCGTCTCGTCGAGATATTCGCCGATGACCATGGCGCCGACGATCGGCACGTCGCCTTCGGCGAGCAGGATCGGCAGCGTGCCGGCCGGGTTCAGCGCCAGGAACTCCTTGCGCCGCGTCCACGGCTTTTCCTCGATCAGCGCCAGCTCCTCGCCATATTCGCCGAAAGCGAGGCGCACGAACCGGCAGGAGGCGAACATCGGGTGGTGGAAAAGCGTCAGCATGGTCCCGCGATAATAGAGCGCACTGGCAAATCGCCGGCTGCGCCGGTAAGTCTTAGCCGCCCCGATTCAAAGGGCTGTCAGGGTGCTGCGACCTATAGGAGGAGTTCCGCGCCATGACAAGCAAGCCCTTTCGCAAGCCGTTCTTCAAGCTCTCACTCGAACGCCGAGGTTGCCATGGAAAGCCAGACCATCGTCGAAGCGCTGCTGCTCGGCATGATCGAGGGCATGACCGAGTTCATTCCGGTCTCGTCGACCGGCCATATCCTGCTTGCCGGCCATTTTCTCGGCTTCCACTCGACCGGCAAGGCCTTCGAGATCCTGATCCAGCTCGGCGCAATACTGGCGATCCTCAGCGTCTATTTCCATCGTCTGTGGCAGATGCTGGTCGATCTGCCGCGTGATCGGGTGACGCGGCATTTCGTCCTCGGCATCCTCGTCGCCTTCCTGCCGGCGGCCGTCATCGGTGCGCTGGCGCACGACTTCATCAAGACGGTGCTGTTTGAATCGCCGAGGCTGATCTGCATCATGCTGATCATCGGCGGCGTGGTCCTGCTGTGGGTGGATCGTCTCAAGCTGAAGCCGTTCTACCACGACGTCGAGCGGTTTCCGCTCAGGCTCTATCTGCAGATCGGACTGTTCCAATGCCTTTCGCTGATCCCCGGCACGTCGCGCTCCGGCTCGACGATCGTCGGCGCGCTGCTTCTGGGCGTCGACAAGCGGCCGGCTGCGGAATTCTCCTTCTTCCTCGCCATGCCGACGATGGTCGGCGCCTTCGCCTTCGACCTCTTCAAGAACCGCAATGTGCTGACCAGCGCCGATCTGCCCGTCATCGCCGCCGGTTTCATCGCGGCCTTCGTCGCGGCGCTCATCGTCGTGCGCTTCCTGCTCAACTACGTCTCGCGCCACGGCTATTCGCTGTTCGGCTGGTGGCGGGTGGTCATCGGCACCGTCGGGCTGGTTGCGCTGTTCGTATGGGGGTGAGGCGGCACAGTTAATTTATCGCCCAAGGCTCTATTTGCTCGTTGGCGTAGCAATGCCGTTGATGGTGGGGACGACCAACGTAGACCTGCCCCCGACCCATGCCGACCTCGCAGGATCGTTCTTGCCGCTTGCGTGCATTCCGTAGCCAAAATCGACTGCGTTCACCACTCTTCAGAACTTTTTCACGTCGATTTCATGACTTCGAACGACCCCTCGCGTTCTCTCTCACAAGCCGTCCCCACCAAGCCGTCCCCACACGGTTCGGGCGTCGAACTGAGGAGATAAAAGATGATCAACCGCATCTTGGGAATTCTCGTGATCGGCGCGGCGACCACCGCGTCCGCTGGTGATGGTCTGAGCCGTCACATTCTCGAACGGGCAGCAAGCTGCTGGCCTACGCAGACGGCGATGCGCGGAATCAGCTTCAGCGCCGATGTCCACGTCAGCTTCACGCGCGAGGGTCAAGTCAGTGCCATCGAAATCGTCGACGTTGCGCCACAGACCGAGACGTTCAAGGCCTTAGCCAAGGATTTCGCTGACGCATTGAAGCAGTGTGGCCCCTACGGTACCGAAGGCATGAGCGAAATGGACCTCAATCTCTCATGGCCGCCGTAGGCGCGGCGAAGTTGCTGCTACTTCGTCACCGAGAATTCGTAACGCTTGAAGCGAGACAGAAGTATGTATTCCTTCGTGGCTCCAGATATGCCGCTCAGGTTGCGGAACACAGCGCCACAGCCTGTCAGTTTACGCGGATATGCGCTGCACAAGCTGTCGCCCTGCACCCACATCTGACCGGTCACGACCTCCTCACCAACTGTTCTGGTCACGCTGCCGTCTGCCGCAACCACAGCATGGTAGGCTGAGACATTGGGCAGAATCTGGCGTCCCGTCAGCTCGTGTCCGATTATGAGATTCCCGATGTCGACGCCGTTCATCCGTTTCGCGGATTCCGGCTCCATTCCGGCGGGAAGCTCGGAAACCCCCGCCTTCCTCAAGCCATCGAGCAGGCGAGCGATGTCCTGCGGCCGCTTGTAGACGAAGAACTGCTGCGCGATCAGCAGGTTGGGCTGCCCCTCTTGCATGTCCGACAGCACGCGTCGGAGCTGCCCTAGGGCCGAGGCCGCTTCCGGCAGGCGATCGAGATGCGCAAGCGCCGCGACAAGAACATGCAGGCCGTAGAACTTCGTCCACGGATTGGGGGAGCGGACATCGACCTGCTTAAGCTGCGCGACCGCCTCCTCGTAGCGGCCTTGGCCGAACGCCGCCAAGCCAGCCTGGTAGTGTCGCCACTCCGTCCATCCGGGATCGACGCGTAAGGCCGCCTCGAGAAAGGCTCGCCCCTCGGCCGGCCTGCCGTTGAAGTTGAGGGCCTGGCTCAGCCCTTCGTAGGTCCAGGAATCGCTCGGGTCGAGCGCTATCGCCTTTTGCAGGGCAGCCACCGCCTCGTCGGACCTATGCTCTCGGACCAGAAGTTCGGAAATCAGCTGATAGTAACCGGGAGACGGATTTCCGGCAGCGATGGCCAGACTGCCATAGAGCTCGTCGTCGATTTCGGTCCAACTGATCCCGAGAGCTTGCCTCCTTACCTCGTCGGCGTCCCAGTGGAGCCACGCCAATTCCGCGGCCGCCGCGCCGAAATCGGCGTCCAGCGCCAAGGCTTGGCGAAGGTAGCCCGATGCTTCCACCGTGCCCGATGGTGTATCCTTTCGTCGCGCCTCGATGGCGCGTCGAAACGCCTGGTAAGCTTCCGGGTCGTCAGTATCACCGGACACGGCGAGGTTTGCTTTTCCCGGGATGAGCTTCAGCTGCAGCGCGGCGATAATTTGACCGATCACCTGATCCTGGAGCTTGAACACGTCGGTGAATGGACCTTCGAACCGCTCGGCCCAGATCTGCCCAACCGTCGAGGCATCGACCAAATGCGCATTGATGCGCACCTCATCGCCGAGACGTCGAACGGAGCCCTCCAGCAGATAGCGGACGCCGAGCTCTTTTGCGATCTTCGCCGGCGGCAGACCGCTGTTGCGATATGCACGCGCGGCATTGCGCGAGACCACGAACAGGCCGGGAACGCGCGCCAGCTCTGTCGTCAGATCGTCCGCGAAACCGTTGGCAAGATAAGCCTGTGCCTCGGCTTCGCTGAGATTTGCGAACGGCAGAACCGCGATCGACAGGGAGGTCGGCACTTCCGTTTCAAATGTGGGCCTCCAGATGAACACCGCGACTGCGGCAGCGATCGCCAGTACAGCGACTACAAACATCAGGCCGCGCCGGGCTTTAATTTCGCGCGGATCAGAAGAGGCAGTGCCGTAAATCTGCGGGTAGGAATCGTGCGGTATGCCGGGCGCTTCGGTTTCGGGGACAAAGCGATATCCCCGTCGCGCAACTGTCTTTAGCAGGCTCTGCTTCTCGTCGCCGATGGCTTTCCTGATTTCGCTGATGCACTGGGAAAGGCTGTTTTCCGTCACCGCGATGCCGGGCCAGACGGTGTCCAGGAGCTCCTCCTTGGTCACAACACGGTTGGCGTTGGCGACCAGATGCTTCAGCACCGCGAGCGATTGAGGCCTCAGCGGGACATCTTCACCATGCTCGCCGTGCAGGAGACCGGCGTCGAAATCGAACTCGACACCGTTTAGAACAAGGCTCGGCGGATTGACCAGGGTCAAAGCTGCTCTCGATCATCGTTCTGATCGTTCGGGCGGCATGTTGCTCGGCAGGCCGCCTTGACCTTGAGAATCGGCGCCTGTCGCCGAAAGTCAACTGGCGTTTGAAAGTCGGCATTATCTCCCCGGGAAGAAACCTTCGCGCTGCGATCGCAAAAGTCCGGAAATGGCGGAGTCTTCTCAGCTGCCGTAAAGATAATTCGGAAGCCAGAGCGCCATGCCGGGCCAGATATACATGAGGACCATGCAGAGGATGACGATCAGCATGTAGGGCATCATCCCGGCGAATATCTGGTTGAGCGTGACATGCGGGGGCGAAACGCCCTTGAGATAGTAGGCCGACATCGCGACCGGAGGTGACAGGAACGCCGCCTGCAGATTGACGAAAACGAGAACGCCCCAGAGAACCGGATCGATGTCGAAGTGCGTCAGCATCGGTAGGAAGATCGGCACGAAGATGATGATGATCTCGGTCCATTCGAGCGGCCAGCCGAGAATGAAGATGATCGCCTGCGACAGGATCATGAATTGCACGGGCGTCAGGTCGAGCGCGAGCACCCATTGCTCGAGAAGTGCCTGGCCGCCGAGGATCGCAAAAACGGCGGAGAACAGCGCCGAGCCGACAAAGAGCCAGCAAACCATGGCTGTGGTCTTGGCCGTCAGGAACACTGCTTCCTTGATGCGCTTCCAGTCGAGCGTTCGCGCCTGTAACGCCAGCAGAAAGGCACCAGCGGCGCCGACTGCCGCGGACTCGGTCGCCGTCGTGATTCCGAACAGGATGACGCCGAGCACGACGACAGTAAGTATGGCCAGCGGCATGACCGACGAGACCAGGAGCTTTACGACCTCGAGCCGTTCGGCAGTCATGTTCCGGTAGTAACGGACGAGCACCACTGCGGCGAGTGCCGCGATGATGCCGAAGGTGGCGTAGAAGCTGGTTGCCGGCCCTGCGTCCACTGCGGGTGCGCCGAGTTCCTCCACCGCCGGAGCGCCGAGCTGCTCCAATCCCTCTGGAGCTTCGACGTCGGCCGATGCCTGCGGATGGATGACGACATACCACCACACCAGCAGGAGGGTGAGTGCTGTCAAGGCGAGGGGCACCAGCGCAGCGCAGAAATTCTTGAACAGCTCCCAATATGTGAGGCGTCCGTTCTCCGTCTCGAGCGCCATCGCCCTGGACGGCGAGAACAAGGCGGAAAGAAGTCCAACAAGCATGTTGCGCGAGTAAACTGTCTGAAGGCTCCCCATCCACGCAGGCACCGGAACCTTTGTTTGATTCTCCGGCAAAGGCGGGGCGATCTTCGGACTGATTGTCGCCCAGCCAAGAATGTAGACGAGATAGAGGAAGGCGAGGAAAAAACCGGGGAACATCGCCGCAGCGTAGAGCTTCACGACGGACTGGCCTGCAACTGCCGCATAGACGATGATCATGACTGACGGCGGGATCAGGATGCCCAGCGTGCCGCCCGCGGTGATCACGCCGGAAGCGAGCTTCACATCGTATCCGGCACGCAGCATCGGATTGAAGGCAATCACCCCCATCAAAACCACAACAGCGCCGACAAGGCCACTGGCGATGCCCCAGAAGGTGCAGACAATGAGCGTAGCGATGGCCAGCGACGCTGGTACTCGTCGGAACGAAAGCTGGATGCTGTAGAACATCTTGTCGACCAGCGCCCCGCGTTCCATCACGTATCCCATGAGCACGAAAAGCGGGATGGAGATCAGGACGTCGTTGGTCATTGCCCCATAGGTGCGCTGGACCATCAGATCGAAGACGCGGTTGTCGATCCAGTGCTCCGCAGGGTTGTAGAACGCGTAGAACCCGAAGAACATGCCAAGGCCCATCAGCGTGAAGGCTGTCGGGAAACCCATGACTATGACGACCACGATGAGCATGAGCATCGTGAGTCCGAGGGCTGGATCGCTCAACTCTGCAGGTCTCCACCCATTCCGCGCTGTCGCGCTTGCTCGTCTATCTTTTGCGCGCGCTCGATCGCGGTCTTACGCGTCTCTTCATCCACATATTCGCTGAGCGCGAGCTGTTCCTCCACGACGTCGATCTCCGCAACGTCCTTGCGCCGGCTGGGCCATTGCCCGGCCCTGAGACAGACGATGCAGCGCACTATCTCGGCCACACCCTGGAGCATCACCAAGGCGCCGGCCAGCGGAATGACCGACTTGAAGTGGTAGATCGGCGGACCCTCCGCTGTCACGGTCGAATGCTCCCCGATCCGCCATGAAATCGCGGCATAGTCGTAGCCTGCATAGACGAGGGCCGCGATCCCCGGCAGAAAGAAAACCACATACAACAACAGATCGAGCGCGGCTTGGGTGCGGGGCCGCATCGAGCTGTATAGAAAGTCGCCGCGCACATGTGCATTCTGCGCCAGCGCATAGGCTCCGGCGAGCATGAACAGCGAGCCGTAGAACATGTTGCTGGCGTCGAATATCCACGCCGTGGGTATGTTCAGGATGTAGCGCTTGAAGACCTCGACGCAGACCAGCGTCATCAGCCCGATGATAAGCCACGCCGCGGCCTTGCCGACCCACGTGCTGATTGCATCGACTGTATTCAGGAAATGCTGGACGTTCATGCGCGCCCCCGGATGACGGGTACCTTGGTCAGAAGCATCACCGGGCCGCTGCCCGGTGATGCCCGAACTTTCGGGTCAGAACTCCTTCGCCACACCGCCCTGTCCGAAGTAGTGATCGAACGCCAGCCGCCGGCCGACGACGGTGTCCTGCTCCCACCGCGTTGCCCGCTCGGCAAAGGCGATCTGGGAGAGGATGATTTCCTTGAAAGCCGGGTTTTCCGCCGCCTTCTTCTTCACGACCTCGTCGTAGACCTCCAATTGTTTCTTGAGGATCGCCTCCGGCGTCTTGTAGAATTTGACCTTATCGGTCGTCTGCATCTCCACATAGTCTTTCGAATAGCGGTCGATCGCCTTCCAGTGCATGTCCTGCGAGGCCGCCTCGACCGCATTGGTGATGATGGCCTTCATCTGGTCAGGCAAGGCGTCGTATTTCGCCCGGTTGAACAAGATCTCGAACTGCTCGGCATTCTGGTGATAGCTTTGCAGCATGCAGATCTTGGAGACGTCCGGGAAGCCGAGGACCCGATCGGACGAGGCGTTGTTGAACTCGGCCGCGTCGATCAGGCCGCGATCCAGAGCCGCGACGATCTCGCCGGCCGGCAGCGCGTTGACTGCGGCACCGAGCGCGGTGAAGACGTCGATCGAGATGCCGACGGTGCGGAATTTCAGGCCCTGGAGATCCTCGGCCTTCGCCACAGGCTTCTTGAACCAACCGAGCGGCTGCGTCGGCATCGGCCCGTAGAGGAACGAAACGACATTGGCGCCGATGGATTCGTAGAGCTTTGCGAGCAGCTCCTTGCCGCCGCCGTATTTGTGCCAGGCGAGCAGCATATTGGCATCCATGGCGAAGCCCGGACCGGAACCCCACAGCGCCAGCGCCGACTGTTTGCCATAGTGATAGACGACCACGCCGTGGCCGCCGTCGAGCGTTCCTTGCGACACCGCGTCAAGCAGACCGAAGGCCGGCACCACGGCGCCCGCCGGCAGCACCTCGATCTTCAGGTCGCCGCCGGTCATGTCGTTGACCTTCTTGGCGAAATCGAGCGCGAATTCGTGAAAGATATCCTTGGAAGGCCATGTGCTCTGCCAGCGCATGCTGACCGGCCCCTGTGCCTTGACGACGCTCGGCGCGGCAACGATCGCCGCAGCTGCCACGGCCGCCTCGCCAAGGAACTTGCGGCGCGACCTCAAATTCTGGATACTTGCTTTGGTCATCGGTTCCTCCCGAAGGTGTCGGCTTTTCAAGCCCACGTCCGACAATACTACTCAAAGACGGCCCAGCAAAAATTGCAGCGCACGTCCCATTCGCCTAAACTAGTGCGGTTCTCTCTTAAGGACAGGGGCCGGTACTTTCCCAAGCAATGGGCGAATAGCAGTTACGCGCGCGACGGTAGCGCCCACACGTTCTTCCCGGCGATAAGTGTTGCGGCTACTGTTACATTCTGGCGCTGATCAATGAATCCTGAGCTAGTTTCGTCCGTAGAAAACATTCTCGACATGCACCGGCCAGCGCCAGGGCAGCACCGCCACCATGTCGAAGCGCGCCGACAATCTCCCATAGTCGGATTGGCGCGACAGCCAGAGGTCGGCTGCGCTTTCGATGCGGCGCTCCGATTCGTAGCGAACAGCCTCCATCGCTTCCATCAGCGTGCGGCGCGCCTTCACTTCGACAAACAGCACCAGGTCGCCGCGGCGCGCGATCAGGTCGATCTCGCCGAACCGCGTGCGGTGGCGGCGCGCCAGGATCCGGTAGCCTTTCACCATCAATGCTGCCGCCGCCAGCCACTCGCTGCGATGGCCGCGCCGATAGGCCTGCCGGCGGCTGGCGACTGGGCGTTCAGCCATCGCCGTCTTTCCCGATCTCCCCGTTCTGCCCGGCATCCTTGAGCTCGAGCAGTCGCCGGTAAAGCGCCTGCTTCTGGCCGCCGGTCATCTTGGCGGCTTCCGCCGCCGCCTTGGAGGCCGGCATCTCGGCGGCAAGCGAAAGCAAAAGCCGGTCGATGTCTTCAGGCTCGTCGGCGGTCGCTTCCGACGGGCCGACGCAGATGACGATCTCGCCCTTCGGGGTGTCGGCCGCCTCATAGTGTTCGGCGAGCGACTGCAAGGTGCCGGTCCGCATTTCCTCGAAAGTCTTGGTCAATTCGCGGCCGATCGCAGCTTTGCGGGCGCCACCCAGCGCCTCGACCATGGCGCCAAGCGTCTCGGCCAGCCGGCGCGGCGATTCGAAGAAGATCAGCGTCGCCGGCACGGTTTTGAGCGCTTCCAACCGCGTCAGCCGCTGTCCGGTCTTTACCGGCAGGAAGCCGGCAAACAGAAACGCGTCGGAGGGCAGGCCGGACGCCGTCAGCGCCGCCAGCGGCGCCGACGGGCCGGGGATCGGCACGACGCGAATGCCTTGGTCGAGGGCTTCGCCGACCAGCCGGTAGCCGGGATCGGAGATGAGCGGCGTGCCGGCGTCCGAGATCAGCGCCACGCTCTGCCCGGCCAGCAAGGCCGCAATCAGTTTCGGCCCGGCCTCCCCGGCATTGTGCTCGTGATAGGCAGTGGTGCGACGGCGGATGCCGTAGCGGTCGAGCAGCACACGGCTGACCCGCGTATCCTCGCAGGCGACGATATCGGCGGCGGCCAGCGTTTCAAGCGCGCGTAATGTGATGTCGGCGAGATTGCCGATCGGCGTCGCCACCAAATAGAGCGCCGGCGCGAGCGGGCGGGCTGATATCTCGGTCTGGCCGATTACATAGCTGCGTTTTGCCAACTCGCCGGCCACCGGTGTCCCCTGTCAAGCTCTGACACTTGAATGCATCCGGCCCTGTTTGGCACGGCTCACGCCTGGTTGCAAAACCTGCGCCGAAGTGAAGCGGCCGCCATGCCTTCGCCACAGTACGGAACGAAACCATGCCCGGCGGATTTACCCCTGATCTCGGGAGGAGCAGGATGGACAGCCTCAAGATACAGGACGCTTTCGAACCCTACTATGCAGGGCGCAAGCGCTTTGCCGCGCGAAAGGACAAGCGCCAGCCTGCCAAAGCCGGCGCGGGCCTGGCCAAAAAGCCGCGAAAGCGTCGTCCTTCAAAGGCAACCAACCTGGAAATCGAGCCTTCGACCGGTAGCACGATGGAGCACTGACCAGACGATGCCCAATCGCTTCGACATTTTCATCACCCGCCTTGAAACGAAAAGCTCCCGCAATGGAGCGCCCTCACACCCCATAAGCGATCAAAACCGTGCCCGCCGCGACAAGGGCGACGCCGCGCCGGCTCGCTCCGGTGAGGCGGACGCCGAGAAAGACCACGCCAAGCGCCGCCACAAGCACGACGCTTGACTACCGCAACCTCGCGATTGGCCGAGACACTTCTCTCTTCGTCATCCCCGGGGCAGAGCAAGGAGCGAAACGACGCGGCGCAGACCCCAAAGATGACGAAAGCGCCGGTGAAAACGCTCAGCCACATCATCAACCCAGATATTTCGAGACGCGCGCTTCCAGAAGGCGAACTAAGACCGGGTCCATAAATTCATAATCGTCCGGAATATCGAGGCAGATCACACGAGCCTTCTTCAGGCTGGCCTTGAATTTCTTCTGCAGTTTGGCGCGGTGCGCCTTTTCCATCACGAAGATGATGTCGGCCCAGGAGACGAGGTCGTGCGTCAGCGGGTTGTCGGCATCATGGTTGGTACCGGCCGATGCGACCTCGATATCCCTGCGGCCGCAAAACACCTGTTCCGCGGTCGGGCTGCGCAAGCGGTTATGGCTGCAGACGAAGAGGACGTTCTTCAACGGGTCCCATCTTCCAGTTTGAACATGATCTGGTCCGAAACCGGATCCCACTTTTCGGGATCATGCTCTACCGCGCCAGATCCGCCACCACGGCGTCGAGCACGATCATGCCAGCCGGCGTGGCGCGCAGGCGGGCATTGCCGATCGGCGCCACCAGCCCCTCGCCCTGCAGCACCGACAGCCGCGCCGTCGACAGGCCGCGGCCGGAAAACGCTTCGTAGCGCGAGAGGTCGATACCCTCGGCCAGCCTCAGCCCCATCAGCAGGAATTCGTCGGCCTCTTCCGAGCGCGTCAGGGTCTCGCCGCCGGTGATGCCATGGCCCTTGGCCTCGACCAGATTGGCCCAGGTTTCCGGCATTTTCTCCGCGATCGTCACCCCGCGGCGGCCGTTCTCGACGAAGCGGCCATGCGCTCCGGGACCGACGCCGACATATTCGCCATAGCGCCAATAGGTGAGATTGTGCCGGCTCTCGGCACCTGATCTGGCGTGGTTGGAAATCTCGTAGGCCGGCAGTCCATGCGCGGCGGTGATCTCTTGCGTCAGCGCATAGAGATCGGCGGCGTGGTCGTTGTCGGGAATGGCGAATTTCCTGGCCGCATGGAGCGCGTGGAATGGCGTGCCTTCCTCGATGGTCAGCTGGTAGAGCGATAGGTGGTCGGCGGCGTGGCCGATCGCCTGCTCGAGCTCCATCTGCCACGCTTCCGGTGTCTGGCCGGGCCGTGCGTAGATCAGGTCGAAGGACAGCCGCGGAAAGATTTCACGCGCCAGGCCGATCGCATGCAGTGCTTCATCGACATTGTGCAGCCGGCCGAGGAACCGCAGATCCTTGTCGTTCAGCGCCTGCACGCCGAGCGACACCCGGTTGACGCCTGCCGCCCGGTAGCCGCGAAAGCGCTCGGCCTCGACCGAAGAGGGGTTGGCTTCCAGCGTCACCTCGATGCCATCGGGCACCGTCCAGTTCCTCGCCACCGCGTCCAGCACCGTCGCCACGGTTTGCGGCTTCATCAGCGACGGTGTGCCGCCGCCGAGAAAAATGCTGGTCACCTCGCGCGGTCCGGTCCGGTCGCGCATCGTCGCAAGCTCGGTCTCGAAGGCGCGCGCAAAACGCTCCTGGTCGACCGGCTGGTGGCGGACATGGCTGTTGAAGTCGCAATAGGGGCACTTGGCCGCGCAAAACGGCCAGTGGATGTAGACGCCGAAGCCGGGGCTACGGTCGAGCAGCATGGTCATTTCACGCCCGATCGTGCCAAATCCAGTCTGGCTTGCGCGAATTTCTGGAAGGCGCGGGCGCGGTGCGACAATGCCGTCGGCTGGCCGGGCTTCCAGCCATGTTTTTCCTCAGCGGTCATCTCGCCGAAGGTCTTTTCGAAACCGTCCGGCACGAACACCGGGTCGTAGCCAAAACCGAGTTCACCGCGCGGCGGCCATACCAGCGTGCCCTCGACCTCGCCGCGGAAATATTCAGCCGCGCCGTCTGGAAAGGCGAGGCAGATGACGGCGACGAAGCGGCCCTTGCGCTGAGCCGGCGCGACCGCGCCGATTTCCTGCAACGCCACTTCCGCTCGCTGCATCGCCATGCCGAAGTCGCGAGACCCGTCCGGCGCCTCGGCCCAGTTGGCGGTGTAGACGCCGGGCGCTCCGCCCAGCGCATCGACACATAGGCCGGAATCGTCCGACAATGCCGGCAGGCCTGTCGCCTTGGCTGCGGCTAAAGCCTTGATTAAGGCGTTCTCCTCGAAGGTGGTGCCGGTCTCGTCCGGCTCCGGCAGGCCGTATTCCTTGGCCGACTTCGCTTCTATGCCGAATGGCGCCATCAGATCGGCGAATTCCCGCAGCTTGCCGGCATTGTGGCTGGCGACGACGATCTTATGTCCATCAAGCGAATGCATCAGATGCCCCAGATTCTTGGCTCGGCGAATTCGATCGAATTGCCGGAGGGGTCGCGAATATAGATCGACCGGCCGCCCTGCGGCCATTCGAACTCGCTTTCGATGGCGATTTTCTTCTGCTCGAGATGCGCTTTCCAGCGCACGATCTCGTCCGCGCTTGCTGCAAAGCAGAGATGGCCGTCGCCGACCGTGCCGTGCGGCGGCACTTTCAGCCTGGCGTCGGGCGCCGGCGGCACCTTGGTCGCCTCCGCGTTGAAGATGAGCAGCACGCCGTCCCCGCAACGGAAGAAAAGATGCCTGCCGTCGACCTTGCCCAGCAGATCGAGCCCAAGCACGCCGGAATAGAAGTCTTCCGCGGCATCGAGGTCGGTCACATAGAGGGCTGATTCGAGGATGGCGGAAGGAATCATGACAGAACCGAAAATTAACCTACAGCCATCTGCTGTAGGCTGACCAGTCGCGCAATGCCCTTCTTGGCCAGTTCCATCAGCGCCGTGAACTGCTCTTCAGAGAAAGGCTCACCCTCGGCCGTGCCCTGGATCTCGACGATGCCGCCCTTGCCGGTCATGACGAAGTTGGCGTCGGTGCCGGCCGAGGAATCCTCGAGATAGTCGAGGTCGATGACCGGCTGGCCGTCATGGATGCCGCAGGAGATCGCCGCGACATGGTCCTTCAGCACCTTGGCGACGCTGGTCATCTGCCGGGCTTCCATCCAGCGCAGGCAGTCGTAAAGCGCCACCCAGCCGCCGGTGATCGAAGCGGTGCGCGTGCCGCCATCGGCCTGGATCACGTCGCAATCGACGGTGATCTGCTGCTCGCCGAGCGCCTGCAGGTCAACCACGGCGCGTAGCGAACGGCCGATCAGCCGCTGGATTTCCAGCGTGCGGCCGCCTTGCTTGCCGGACGAAGCTTCGCGGCGCATGCGTTCGCCGGTCGAGCGCGGCAGCATGCCATATTCCGCCGTCACCCAGCCTTTGCCGGAATTGCGCATCCAGCCCGGCACCTTTTCCTCGAGGCTGGCCGTGCACAGCACATGTGTGTCGCCGAATTTCACCAGGCACGAACCTTCCGCGTGCTTGGAGACGCCACGTTCGAAGGAGATGGCGCGCATTTCGTCGAATTGGCGTTTGGAAGGGCGCATTCAGGCTTTTTTCCTATCTTTTTCGGAATCGTGGCCGGCTTGTAGCCGCATGGGGCGCAGGGCGCAAAGGAAAATGGCCGGTTGCGCGGGCGCGGCCGAAGTCTATATCTTTGGGCCGGAGGTTTTTGGCCCGAATGACCAAGGCAGTCGATCCCAATTCGCAGTCGCCCGTGCTTCAGTCACCCGGGTTTCAATCGCCCGCGTTTCAATCGCTCGACATGCGCTCGCGCGACATCTTTCGGCGCATCGTCGATTCCTACCTGAAGGACGGCGAGCCGGTCGGCTCACGCAGCCTGTCGCGGATCCTGCCGTCTTCGCTGTCGCCCGCAACCATCCGCAACGTGATGAGCGATCTCGAGCATCTCGGACTGATCTACGCGCCGCATATCTCGGCCGGCCGGCTGCCGACCCAGGCCGGCCTGCGCTTCTTCGTCGATGCGTTCATGGAGCTTGGCGACCTCTCCGATGAGGAGCGCCGCATCATCGAGGCACAGGTGCGCGCCTCCGGCTCGGGCGCGACGCTGGAGCACATGCTCACCGAAGCCAGCCAGATGCTGTCAGGCATGTCGCGCGGCGCCGGCCTCGTGCTTGCCGCCAAGAACGAGGTGGCGCTGAAGCACATCGAGTTCATCCAGCTCGAGCCGACCAAGGCGCTGGCCGTGCTGGTATCGCAGAACGGCGACGTCGAAAACCGCGTCGTCGATCTGCCCGCCGGCATCACCGTTTCGCAATTGCATGAAGCCTCGAACTTCCTCAACGCCCACATCCGCGGCCGCACGCTGGCCGAGGCGCGGATCGAGATCGCCCGCATCAAGGAAGAAACCAGGGCCGCCCTCGACACGCTGTCGCAGGACTTGGTCGAAAAGGGCCTGGCGGTCTGGGCAGGCGCCGACAGCGGCCTGCCGGCGCGTCTCATCGTGCGCGGCCGCGCCAATCTGCTGGAAAACGTCACGGCCCAGGCCGACATTGAGTTGTTGCGGCACTTGTTCGAGGATCTGGAGACGCAGGACGGGCTGATCCAGCTTCTCGATCTTGCCGAGGAAGGGTCCGGCGTGCGCATCTTCATCGGCTCGGAAAACAAGCTGTTTTCGCTGTCGGGCTCGTCGCTGGTCGTGGCGCCCTATCGCGACAAGGATGCCCGCGTCATCGGCGCGCTCGGCGTCATCGGCCCGACCCGGCTGAACTACGCACGCATCGTGCCGATGGTCGACTATACCGCGCAGCTTATTTCCCGCATGCTGCGATAATGCATGTCGCCCAAAAGCCTGCCCTCGGGCTTGACCTGCGATGCGCAAGCGGTTTTGGGATAACGACATGCATAAAAACAAGAAAGCAAAGCGCGTCGCAGGAACCCTTCAAACGCGACGCGCTTAGGCCGGACCTCAAGGAGAAAAAAATGGCGCTGGAATCGTTCAAGGCCCAGATCAGCCTGTTGCTCGAGCAGATGATCAACCAGCCCGAGGATCAGCATGAAGTGCAGGAGCAGCTACGCGAAAAGCTGAGGGAAATGCGCGCCATGGGCCTGCCGCTGCCGGCCGATCTCGTCGCGCTGGAAAAGCGCCTCGACGACGATTTTTACGCAGCCGGAAACTGAGTTCCGAAAACCGATCGATTCCGCTTCAACTCTCCGTGTGCGCGTCATGCGCGTCACCTACGGCAAAAGTCCGTCCTGATCGGCGAGTTCGCCCGGCCGGTAGTTCTGGTGCAATCGAATCCGGGCCTCAGGGAGTACACGCCTGCCAGCCTTTGTGCGACAAGGCGCAGTCTTAAAAGTCGATTCCGTTTTGGGGTCATGCGCTAAGGCCGAAATCATGACCCTCACCGGATTCCTCGCCTACAGCGCGGCCCTCGGCATCGCCGCCGCCATTCCTGGCCCAGGTCTCACCGCGCTTATTGCGCGTGCGCTTGGTTCCGGCTTTCGCTCGGCGCTCGCCATGTCTTTCGGGCTGATGCTCGGCGATCTCACCTATCTCACCGCCGTGGTGCTCGGCCTGGCCCTCGTCGCTCAGACCTTCGGCATGACCTTCCTGGTAATCAAATGGCTGGGCGTCGCCTATCTCGCTTTCCTTGGCTGGCGCTTCTGGACGAGCGGCATCACGCCCGAAACGGTGGAGGCGAAGAAAGGCAGGGGCGGGCTGGTGTCGAGCTTTATTGCCGGCCTCGCCGTCACGCTCGGCAATCCGAAGACGATGATCTTCTATCTCGCCATCACGCCGACCATCGTCGATCTGAAGACCATCACGCTCGCCGATTACGGCATCCTCGTCGCGCTGACGCTCTTCGTGCTGCTGGTGGTGCTGGTGCCCTATCTGGCGCTGGCGGCCAAGGCGCGCGGGCTCCTGAAGTCGCCGCGTGCGCTGCGGGTGCTGAACCGCACCGCCGCCGGTTTCATGGTCGGAGCAGCGGCTGCGATCGCCGCCCGGCAATAGGCATCTCGCGGTCGAGCCATTCCTAAACAGGACACCGCCTGAAATGCTTTTCCAGGCCGAAGCTGTTTTCAGCATGCGTCCCACTCGGATATTTTCAACCGACAGACTATCTTGCGCGGCGGATGGCCCTATCTTATGCCCGCCTGACACTTGCCTGACTGACTCTGGCCAACCTGACGCTGGCCGATCTGACCTCTGGCCCATCTGAACTCGGGGAGCGAAACCAATGAACAAGCCCGCCACCACCGCGCATGTGCCCGGCCGCGGCCGCATCTACAATTCGATCACCGAAACGATCGGCGACACCCCGCTGGTGCGGCTCGACAAGTTCGCCAATGAAAAGGGCGTCGTCGCCAATCTGCTGGCCAAGCTCGAATTCTTCAACCCGATCGGCTCGGTCAAGGACCGCATCGGCGTCTCGATGATCGAGGCGCTGGAGGCATCGGGCAGGATTGCGCCCGGCAGGACCACGCTGATTGAGCCGACCTCGGGCAACACCGGCATCGCGCTCGCCTTCGCCGCCGCCGCCAAGGGCTACAAGCTGATCCTGACCATGCCGGAGACCATGTCGGTCGAACGCAGGAAAATGCTGGCGCTGCTCGGCGCCGAACTGGTGCTGACCGAAGGGCCGAAAGGTATGAAGGGCGCCATCGCCAAGGCCGACGAGCTGGCCGCGACGCTGCCGGACGCCATCATTCCGCAGCAGTTCGAAAATCCGGCCAATCCGGAAATCCACCGCCGCACCACGGCCGAGGAAATCTGGAATGACACCCAAGGCGAGGTCGACATCTTCGTCGCCGGCATCGGCACCGGCGGCACCATCACCGGCGTCGGTCAGGTGCTAAAGCAGCGCAAGCCCTCCGTGTATGTCGTCGCCGTCGAGCCGGAAGCCTCGCCGGTGCTGTCGGGCGGCCAGCCCGGCCCGCACAAGATCCAGGGCATCGGCGCCGGCTTCGCGCCGAAGATCCTCGACACGACGATCTATGACGAGATCGTCAAGGTCTCCAACGAGGATTCGGTCGCCAATGCCCGGCTCGTCGCCCGCCTCGAAGGCGTGCCGGTCGGCATCTCCTCGGGCGCCGCCCTCCAGGCGGCGATCGTCGTTGGCTCTCGGCCGGAGAACAAGGGCAAGAACCTGGTGGTCGTTATTCCATCCTTCGCCGAACGCTATCTGTCGACGATCCTGTTCGAAGGGCTGGGTGCTTAGGTCCTCGACACGGGAATTCCGATAGATTCGTAGCATTCTTTCGCGCCCCCCTCTGCCCTGCCGGGCATCTCCCCCACTTGGGGGGAGATTGGCAGCTTCAGCGCGCAGCTCACTCCTGCAACGTTGGCGGTTGGCGAAAGTCGGAATGATGGCCGATCTCCTCCCGTGTGGGGGAGATGTCCGGCAGGACAGAGGGGGCGCTGTCCCGCCGGCATCAAAAGTTCCGCGGCGACACTTCGGTCTGGACCGCTGAAAAAACACCTGTGGCGGCCGCCGCTCGCTTGAGTAAAGTGGCGCTTCCGGTCAGATCGTCGCCGGCCTTGCATCGGCTGGCGGAGGATTTCATGTACAAGCTCTATACCCGTGCCAACACTGGCGGCTTTGTCGTCGAGGCGGCGCTCGCTTTGGCGGGTGTGCCTTTCGACCAGGTCGACGTTCCGAAATCGACCTCGCCCGATCAGGCCTTTCTCGACATCAGCCCCTTGAACCAGGTGCCGGTCCTGGTCTTGCCGGACGGAAGCTCGATGACCGAGTCGGCGGCGATCTGCATCCTGCTTGCCGAACGCCACCCGGAAGCAGCTCTGGCGCCGGCAGCGAACTCGCCCGCCCGCGCCGATTTCCTGCGCTGGATGACCTTCATGTCGTCGGTCATCTATCAGGCTGACCTGCGGTTCTTCTACGCTCATCGCTACACCGCCGATCCCGGCGGCGTGGACGCCGTCAAGCAGGCGGCGATCTCGGAAATGGATCGCGGCTTGGCCATTCTCGATGCTGCCCTCGAAGGCCGTGACTGGCTGGTCGGCAACCGGCTCTCGCTGGCCGACATCTATCTTATCATGCTGGTGGCCTGGCATCCCGAGATTGAAAAGGTCCCCAGCGCCTGGCCGAACATCGAACGCCTGTGGGCCAAGTTGCGGGAGCATCAGGTGATGAGGACGCTGAACGCCTCCCACGCCATGTGGCCGGCCTGAACGGATCGTGTTGCGTCAGTCTTTTTCCGCGCGGCTGAGCCCTGCCCGTCGTTCCTGCAGGAACCGGCGCACGGCCGGATCACGTTCGAGGCCGATCGCCCGGTCATAGGCCTCAGTCGCTTCCCGAGTTTTGCCGAGCCTGGCCAGGAGGCCCGCGCGGGCGGCCCAATAAGGCTGATAATCATGCAGCCGCTTGTCATCGCCAAGCTCATCAAGTGCGCTCAATCCCGCCGCGGCGCCGTCGGCCTCGGCAATGGCCACCGCGCGGTTGATCGATACCACCGGCGAGGCGGCAATCACCGACAGCGCGTCGTAGAGATGTCTGATCGCGACCCAGTCGGTCCGGCCGGTCAGCCGTCTTGTCGTATGGGCGGATTGCACGGCCGCCTCAAGTTGGTAGCGACCGACAACGCCCTTGGTCGCGGCGCGCCGGAGCAGTGTCTCAGCTTCGTCGATCAAGGCGCCGTCCCACAGCGCAAGCTCCTGCTCGGCCAATGGCACATAGTCTCCGGAGGCACTGCGCCGCGCCGCACGCCGCGCCTCGGCAAACAGCATCAGCGCCAGCAGGCCAAGCGCTTCCGGCTCGTCCGGCATCAGCGACGCCACCAGACGGCCGAGCCAGATGCCTTCGGTCGCGAGATTGCGGCGCTGGGTTTCGGTGCCGGCCGGGTCGGACCAGCCCTCGGCGAACGCGGCATAGATCGCTTCCAGCACCGCATCCAGCCGCTCGCCGAGCTCGGTTCTTTCAGGCACCCGGAACGGAATGCCGGTCTCGCGGATGCGGTTTTTGGCGCGCACCAGGCGCTGGCCCATCGTTGCCGGCGACACCAGGAAGGCCGAGGCGATCGTCGCCGCGTCGAAGCCCAGAATGGCCTGCAGGATCAGCGGCGCTCGCACGCCCGCCTCGATCGCCGGATGGGCGCAGGCAAACATCAGCCGCAGCCGCTCGTCGGGCAGGTCTTCATCGATGATGCGAGCCTCCATCTCCTCGGCGATCAGCCTGAGATGGTCGCGGCCCGCCTCGCTGGTCAGCCGCCGCCGGATGGCGTCGACGCGGCGCCGGCGCGCCACCGCCAGCAGCCAGGCTTCGGGCTTCTGCGGCACGCCGGTTTGCGGCCAGCGCTCCAGCGCCGCCGCAAAGGCGTCGGCCAGGGCGTCCTCGGCGCTGACTACATCACGCATGCGCGCGGCGAGATAGGCGATCAGCTTGCCGTAGCTTTGCCGGGCGGCCGCTTCCGCCGCCGCCCGCGCGATGTCAGGCCGTTCCGATATCACATTGTCTGTTCCCAGATCGGCCGCACCTCCACCGTGCCGGTGCTGGCACCCGGGCAGCGCGCCGCCCAGGCAATCGCGGCATCGGCATCCTCGGCCTCGATCATGTAGAAGCCTGCGAGCTGTTCCTTGGTGTCGGCATACGGGCCGTCGAGCACGTTGGTCTTGCCATTGGCCATCCGCACCGAGGTCGCGGCCTGGGTCGGTTTCAGCCGGTCGCCGGCCAACCAGGCGCCGGACTTCTTCAACGCCTCGGTATAGGCGCCATAGGCTGCGCTGATCTCGTAGGTCTTGTCCGTCGGCGCGGCCGCCATCGCAGCTTCGTTCACGTAGATCAAAAGCATGTATCGCATGGTCTTCTCTCCCATGTTCACAGGGCCGCATCATTGCGAGCCGGACGTATGTCGCGCGGCCCGGCCCGATTTCGACAGGCGTCGGAAAATCTTTCGGCTCCGATGGCGTTTTACGCAAGCGGCCATGCGTTGCGGCATCACTCAGCCGTTCGTCTAATGGATACTATTGCGGGTTGGCATTTCCCGCCCGCTGTCTAAACTCGCCTCGGCTCGTGCTGGGAGGGTGGTACGGCCGCTGATATTTCAGGGAGGAAATCGCATGCTCAATTTCAGGACGAAGTTTGTTGCCGCCGGCGCGCTGGCGCTGTCGCTGGGCCTTGGCGCGGTGTCGGCCAAGGCGCAGGAATTCATCAACGTGCTGACCGGCGGCACCTCGGGCGTCTACTATCCGCTCGGCGTCGCGCTGTCGGAAATCTACGGCAAGGGCATCGAAGGTGCCCGCACCCAGGTCCAGGCGACGAAAGCTTCGGTCGAGAACCTCAATTTGTTGCAGCAGGGCAAGGGCGAGATCGCCTTCGCGCTCGGCGATTCCGTCAAGCTGGCCGCCGAGGGCAATACCGAAGCCGGCTATCCGGGCAAGCTCGACAAGCTGCGCGGCATCGCCGCCATCTATCCCAACTACATCCAGATCGTTGCCAGTAAGGAGTCCGGCATCAAGACGCTCGCCGACCTCAAGGGCAAGAGCCTGTCGGTCGGCGCGCCGGCCTCCGGCACTGAGCTCAACGCCCGCGCCATCTTCGCCGCCGCCGGGCTGAAATACGAGGATCTCGGACGGGTTGAGTATCTGCCCTTCGCCGAATCGGTCGAGCTGATCAAGAACCGCCAGCTCGACGCCACGCTGCAATCGGCCGGCCTCGGCGTCGCCTCGATCCGCGACCTCGCCACCTCGGTGCCGATCAACGTCGTTGCCGTGCCGGCGGAGGATGTCGCCAAGATCGGCTCGCCCTATCTTTCGGTGACCATTCCTAAGGGCACCTATGAGGGCCAGACCGAGGATGTTGCGACCGCCGCCGTCGGCAACTTCCTCATCACAAGCGCCGACGTCTCCGACGAGACCGCCTATCAGATGACCAAGCTGCTGTTTGAAAATCTCGACCAGCTCACTGCTGCCCATGCCGCCGCCAAGGCGATCGACCCGGCCAAGGCGCTCGACGGCATGCCGGTGCCGCTGCATCCAGGCGCCGAGAGGTATTACAAGGAGAAGGGGCTCATCAAGTAAGCCGTCCCCTCCCCCTTGAGGGGAGGGTGGCCATCCGCCGAAGGCGGATGGACGGGTGGGGTCCTCGGCGACGCGCTCCAACTTTCTCAGTTAAAGGTCGAGGCAGTTGAGGCGACCCCACCCGCCTCGCTTCGCTCGGCACCCTCCCCTCGAGCGGGAGGGGAGCGTCCCGCCAGGAGCCCGCCAATGACCCGTTCTGAAACTCCGACCGAAGAACAGCCAATTGAAGGGCTGCCGCCGGGTTTTGGCGAAGGCATCGCCGGCAAGGCCGCCTTTCTCATCGCTGTCGCCTTCTCCGTCTTCCAGATCTACATCGCCGCCTATGGCAGCCTGCCGAGCCAGGTGGTGCGCGCCATGCATGTCGGCTTCTTGCTGCTGCTCGGCTTTGCCCTGATCGCCAATCTGCGCGCCACAAGCATCCCGGCGAAAGCAGCGTTCTGGGCACTCGGCGTGCTCGGCTTCGCCACCGGCCTGTATAATTGGGTGTTCTATGCCGACCTCATCCGGCGCTCCGGCTTCCTCACCACGCCGGACCTGATCGTCGGCACGGTGCTGGTCGTGCTGGTCTTCGAGGCCGCGCGGCGGTTGATGGGACTGCCGCTTGCCCTGATCGCCTTGATCTTCCTCGCTTACGCATTTGCCGGCAATCACCTACCGTCGCCCTTCATCCATCGCGGCTATGATTTCGCCCAGCTCGTCGACACCTTCGCCTTTGGCACGGAAGGCATATACGGCACGCCGGTCTACGTCTCGGCCGCCTACATCTTCATCTTCGTCGTCTTCGCCGCCTTTCTCGAACGCGCCGGCATGATCGCGCTGTTCAACGATTTCGCCCTTGGCCTGGTCGGCTCGTGGCGCGGCGGCCCGGCCCAGGTCTGCGTCCTGTCATCGGCGCTGATGGGCACCATTTCCGGCTCCGGCGTCGCCAACGTGGTGGCCAGCGGCCAGTTCACCATCCCGCTTATGAAGCGCTTCGGCTTCCGCCCGGCTTTCGCCGGCGCCGTCGAGGCGACCTCCTCGATGGGCGGCCAGATCATGCCGCCGGTGATGGGCGCGGTCGCCTTCATCATGGCCGAGACGCTGAACATCCCCTATGCCGAAGTGGTCAAGGCGGCGATCATCCCGGCACTGCTCTATTTCGGCGCCTGTTTCTGGCAGGTGCATCTGGAAGCCGGCAAGGCTGACCTGCACGGCATGGCCAAAGCGGATCTGCCCAATCCGTGGGACGCGGTGAGAAGACACTGGCCGCTGGTTCTGCCGCTTGCCGCGCTCATCTATCTGCTGTTTGCCGGCTATACGCCGATCTTCGCCGGCACCATGGGGCTGGCGCTGACCATCGTGCTCATCCTCGGCACCCCGCTGGCGGCGTTGATCGGGCCGCTTGCCTTCCGCATTGTCTTCTGGCTGGCGCTGGGGCTTGCCGCCGCCTCTTTCATGAAGTTCGGCGTCAACCTCCTCAGCCTTGTGATCGCGGCGCTCGTCATCGCTTGCTTCACCTTCAGGGGCGGACGCGAGACGTTGCAGATATGCATAGACTCGCTTGCCGAGGGAGCAAAGAACGCGCTGCCGGTCGGCATCGCCTGCGCCATTGTCGGCATCGTCATTGGCACGCTGACGCTCACCGGCATCGCCTCGACCTTCATCGGCTGGATCATCTCCATCGGCGAGAACAACCTGTTCCTGTCGCTGCTGCTGACCATGCTGACCTGCCTGGTGCTCGGCATGGGCATCCCGACCATCCCCAATTACATCATCACCTCGTCGCTGGCCGGGCCGGCCCTGTTGGCGCTCGACGTGCCGCTGCTGGTCAGCCATATGTTCGTCTTCTATTTCGGCATCATGGCCGACCTCACCCCGCCGGTGGCGCTGGCCGCTTTCGCCGCCGCGCCAATGGCCAAGGAGAGCGGCCTCAAGATCGGCATCCAAGCCACCAAGCTTGCCGTCGCCGGCTTCGTCGTGCCGTTCATGGCGGTCTACACCCCGGCGCTGATGTTGCAGGACGCCGGTCCGATCGCCGCCCAGTTCGGCTATCCCGTCGAGGTCGCCTATATCGTCGCCAAGGCCTGCATGGGCATCGTCCTGTGGGGCGCGGCCGCTGTCGGGTTCCTCATCAGGCGCATGGCTTGGTGGGAACGTCTCGTCGCCTTCTGCGCAGGCGCGCTGCTGGTTGCCGCGCTGCCGCTCACCGACGAGGCCGGCTGGGCGTTCTCTCTTATCTGGATCGGCTGGCACTGCTGGCGTGCACGGCAGGCGTCCGGGACCGCATGAGCCTCTGTATCCTGGCCGCCGGTAAGACGATGACGCTCACTGTGGCCGCTTTCACGCTTTCCTGGACGCATTCGGTGGAAAAGACGCATTGGCAGGAGGACTGGAAGGTGCTGCCTTCCGGCCTGCAAATCGTCGAGGCACGGATCAAGGGCTCGGGCGCCGGCATGGAGCCGCCCGAGGGCGCGGTGCTGCGGGACGGCTGGTGGGCCTACACGCCCCCGATCAAGCCACAGCCGCGCCTCGTGCTCGCCGCATCCGGCGCCACCGGCGAAGGCTGGACACTGTGCACGGTTGAAGACTGCCGCGAACTGGGCAAGGCGGCAGGCGGCACGATCGTGCTGGAACCGTGCGAGGGTTCGAGCCAGCCGCGATAGCGCACGATTAATCCAGTGAGCGGATGCGAGATCTCGACATGGAAGCGGAAGCGGCCGTTCTCCACGCTCTCAAAAGATGTCGAGCGCGGGCAAAGCCACATCGGCAGCTTCAGGCCAAAAATGCTCCAGCGGCGCAGCACGAGCGACAGCCGGTTCTCCTCGGCGACCAGCGCCATGGCGAAGGTCAGCGGGCCGAAGCGTTCGCACAGCAACCGCTCGGATCGGCCGCATCCGGCGAACTGGCGGCTGGAGAAACCCTGCCCGCCGAATGTCCGCGTCCAGGTTTCTTCGTTTTCGTTGGCGTGGAAGCGGACATCGACCGGGATGTCGTCACGGGCCTTCGGAAACCCGACCAACCAGGCTGCAAGCCGGCCAAACATATTGCCTCCGCGCTCGACGCTGGCGCGTCCCTGCGCCTTGGTCGTGCCATCGTGCATGGCGCGGATCTCCTTGGGCAGGTTTTGCCAGGCGTCGCCGAGCAAGGCGGCGTAGAGCGGCTTGTCCGCATCGGCGGTATCGTCCCTGAAGCCGGTATGGATCGTCCGGTTGGCAAACAGCGCTTCATAGTCCTCGAGTTCCAGGTCGCGCACGGCCGCCCGCGCTCCTGGCGCAGGCATATGTCCGTCCAGCGCCTTGCGCACCAGCGCCTCGACCGCCATCGACGGGATCAGCGGCCCGTCATTGCCCTCCGCCAGCAGATGCCATGAGCGCCTGACCGGCGTACGCGACCGATCCGCGCCTTCCACCGCGACAAACATGCCGCCGCGATGCTCGCCCCAGCGCAGCCGGTTGCTCGCCCAGTGCATGAGCGAAGCCAAGGGCAAGAGCGAGCGGACCAAGCCGGCGCGCACGAGCCAGGCGAGACCGATCAGGGCGCGGTGCAGCACTTCCGGCACCGGCCCCGCGCCCATCCAGATCGTCTGTGCCTGCGGCCAGAGATCGGCGAGCGCCCGCAGGTCCGGTACGTCGACCAGCGAGAACAGCGTGCTCCTCAGCGGCAGGCGGCCGGGCGGCGCGATCGTGTAACGCATCTGTTCGGTGAACGGGTGGCCCTGCGACGGTTCGCCGTCGCGTGCGAGCTGCACTGGTTGTCCGGCATAGCCGGCAATGGCGCGGATGACGTTTTCGCCGACCCCGGCAAAGGGCGACGGCGCGATGCCGCCACGAATGGTCTCGACCCGCGCCATATCAAGAGATAGCCGGCGCACCGCCGCTGCCGTCAGCACCGGAAAGCTGGAAACTCCGGACAGCACGAAAAGACCGGTCTCGCGCGCCGCCGCGTCGAATGCAGAAACGCCGGCGACGAAATCCGACCCGTCGGCGAGATCGAGATAGTTGACACCCTGGGCGATACAGGCCTCGATAACGCGGTAGCGCCCCTCGCCATAGGCCTGGAACGGACCGCTGGCGTCGACCATCGTGTCGGGACGCAATGAGGCCAGTTGCGCCGCAAGATCGCCGTCGCGGTCGAACTGCGCCGGCACGAGCCGCGCCTCAGCGCCGTGACGGCTCCCGCAATAGGCATCGGCTTTGGCAAGCGAGCGGCCGGCGATGATCAGCGTCAGGCGCGGTTGGTTCTCCAGCAGTTCGACGATGCGGCCGCCAAATGTGCCGTAGCCGCCGACGATGAGAACCTTCATCGGCTGCTCTCCCAAGCGCTGCCGCCTCGGGTAGCGCAGAAGCTTCCCAGGAGCCTTCGCTTAGCCAATCAGCCGCCCTTTCAGTTCAGCGGAGGGGATCTCGCAACTCTCTTTCCTGCCGAACAGCGCGTACCGGTTCTTCGCAATGCGGTCATAGAGCCAGTCGCGAAGCGGGCGCGGCAGCAGGAGGAAAGACCTCGCCGCCCGCCACGGCCAGCCCAGTTCGGCCATGACGGCGACGAAACTGTCCAGGCGGGTGAAGGCGGCGCCGTCGATGAGGACCAGATTGGTCTCGTAG